>JAESQQ010000709.1 GCA_016765095.1 Planctomycetota bacterium
CCCCTACAATCACCCGTACCGGAACTTCTGGCGGGCAGCACTAGCGTGGCCCCGGCCACCTCCCGACTGGCAGGGCTGCGGTGAGGCTGACCCTCGTGTTCATCCTGACCCTCGTCCTCCCCAGCATCCTGCTCTCAGCGTTCGCGATCCAGGCGGTCGAGGCCCAGCGGCAGGTCGTCTTGACCGAGCGAGCGAAGGGACTCGACGTCGAGGCGCGGGAGCGAACCCGCGGGCTTCACGAGGCCTTCTTGCTCCCGGTTCGCCGAGCGGAGGCCAGCGTCGCGACCCTCGCCAGCGGGACGATGCTCGCCTTGGTCCGCGGGATCGAAGATCAGGCCGCCCGCGAGCCCTTCCTGAGTGGGGCGCTTGTGATCAACTCCCGCGGGCGTCGGCGCTACCCCGCCCAGCGGATCGGACCCTTCACCGAGCCTTGGCCGCGCCGGAGCGCGGTTCACCTAGGCGGGCTCTGTGGGGCGGTGCTCCCCAAGAACCCGGGCGCGAGGCTTGTCCGGGCGCTCACGCTCGATCCGGCGGCGGCGGCCCCAGCCCTCGAACGCGTGATCGATCTCGGAGGCCCCGCGACTCAGCTCTCCGCGCTGGCTGAGCTGGGGCGACTCCAGGAGCGCTACGGGCGGTCCCCAAACGTCCTCACTGGACCTGGGTTCTCGACTCGGGCGGCGGAGGAGACCTATGCCCGCCTCGCGAGCTACCCCGTGCATGCCACGGACTTGATGGGGCGCTTGGCGGCGGCTCAGGGTCGCTTTCGGCTCGCGTTCTTACGGCGCTCTCGCGGCGACGACGCTGGCGCCGAAGCCATTTTGGTCAGTCTCCTCGACCAACTCCGCGATTCGAGCAGCCTGCTCCCGCCCGACGAGTTGACCGACCTCGGCGAGCGGGCAGCCGCGCTGCTCGGGAGCGAGGCGCGGATGGCCTCGGCTCGCCGGCTGAGCGAGCAGCGTCGCCGAACAGAAGTCCTCGTTGGACGGCTCGAGCGGCTGTTCGGCGATGTCCTCGGGGCCGCCGCCCGCGGAGAGCGAGGTCTACCCCGGATCTCGGCGCCCGGACTTCGCGCTGAGCAGACGAGCGAGCTGAGCTACGTCAAGGCGCGCCTCGGCGACGAGATCGAGCTCTTGACGTACGGGAAGCTCCCTCAAAAAGGGCTCGTGGCGCTTCGCTGGGATACACGCGCGCTTCAGAGCAACTTCGAGACCCGCCTCCGCTCGTCCCCTTGGCTCGAGCGGCTCGTGCCCTGGAAGGACGGGCTCAAGAGCGACGACACCGTCGGACGAGCCCGACTCGTGGCTCCCTTCGACCACCTCGCCCTCGAAGTCCGGGCTCGGGAGGACCAAGTCGCGGGGGTCGGCCTCCCCACCGGGAACCTCCAGCTCTGGGGGATCGGCCTCGCGTTGGTTGGGATCGTCATGGGCGCCGGTCTCACGATCTGGACCGTCCGGCGCGAGAGCAAGGAAGCCCAGCTCAAGAGCGACTTCGTGAGCAACGTGACCCACGAGCTCAAGACCCCGTTGACTTCGATTCGGATGTTCCTCGAGACCCTGATCCTGGGCCGCGTGGACGGACCCGAGGAGGTCGACGAGTGCCTCGCGATCATGGACCGCGAATCCCAGCGCCTGACCCGCCTGATCGAGCAGCTCTTGGTGTTCTCGCGGATCGAGGGCCGCAAGTGGCGGGTCCGCTTTTCGAGCGAGGACCCCGCCGAGCTCGTCAGGGAGGCGATCAAGCTCTTGGCCGACCAGCTCCACACGACGCCGGCCGAGCTCGGCGTCGAGGTCGTCACGGCTCAAGAGCTTGGCAAGGTCCCCGTCGATCGGTTCGCGGTCGTCGAAGCCCTCCTGAACTTGCTCCACAACGCCTGGAAGTACTCCCCAAACTCCGATCGGAAGATTCGGGTCTTGCTGACCAACCGACGCCGAATGCTCGAGATCACCGTCGAGGACAACGGAATGGGCGTCCCGCGACCGGACCGGCGGCGGATCTTCGTGAAGTTCGAGCGGGCCAGCAACGCGGAGAAGAGCCGCGTCGAGGGGAGCGGGATCGGCCTGACGCTGGCCAGCGAGATCGTGAAAGCCCACAAGGGGCGTATCAAATACACGCCGAACAAGCCCCAGGGCTCACGCTTCTCGATCTACCTGCCGCGGTAACGTGTCCGCCCTCACGGGGTTCCAAGACGTCGGAACCCCACAGCCGACAGCGGCGTGTACCTCTTCACGCCGCTTCGCCCCCGCGCTCCCCGGAGGTCACTTGACCCAGCCGACCCTCTCCGCTGCCCTGCTCGCCCTCACAGCGTTCCTGGCCGCCCCGACCTTCGCCGAGGACGCCCCCGAGGCGCGCGCCTACGACATAGCTTCCCTGACTCGCGCTGAGTCACACCCCGCGCCCCACCTCGGCCTCGCCCGGTCTCAACCCGACGGGGGGACATTGTCGTTCGACGACGCGGACGACGACGCGGATCGGCTCACGCTGAGCACCGAGGCGCTTTATCGGTTCCTGATCCAGGAGATGGCGCAGGCCGGGGTCCCCAGGCCTGGCCAGTTCGATGCCCGGGGCGGGATCCTCCGGGTCCTCGCGCCCAAGTCGACCCACACTCACCTCGCGGCAAGCCTGACTCGACTCCGGGCCCAGCTCGGGCGGACGGCGACCCTTGAGGTCCGCCTCGTCGCGCTGACGCCAGCCCAGGCGGCAGCCATGGGCGTCGCGGGGGGCCCGCTGGGCAAGAAGCAGCGCGATCTGCTCGCCAAGGGAAAACCCTTCGCGACGGTTCGTCTCGTGGCCCGCCACCGGGAGACCGTCTCTGGCGCGCTCCTCTCGCGTTCTACTTTCCTCGGCGACTTCGAGGTCAACCAGACCGGGACGATCCCGGTTCTCAACCCCGTGATTGAGGAGCTCTTGGAGGGCGTCGTGGCGGAGGTCACCTGTCGCCTCCCGCGAGTCGCCGGAGGCCACGCACTGCTCGACTGCCGCGTCGAGGGCGCCCGACGGTTCGGAGCGCAGGCGAGCATTCCCTTCGGGCCTGGGGGGATCATTGATCTCCCCGTCGTCGACCACCTCGCTTTTGGCGGCAGCCTTCGCCTTCGCGTCGGGGAGGTGGCCCTCCTGGGCGCCGTTCGGAGCGACGGCGTCGACGGCAAGCCACGTGTCGTGGCGGCGCTCGTCACACTGCGCGCCGTCACGGCGCAGCCCCAGGCGGATCCCAAGGCGTTGTCACTGCGCGCCTACGACCTGAGCGGCCTCGCTGGGCCTCGCTCCTTTCGATTCGATCGACCGACGTGGCCGAGCGACACCGGATCGTCTTCGTCTATGACCTTTCGCGACCCCGACGACGCGCCCAGCGCGCCCCTGGGGAAAGTCGCGGTGCGCGAGCTTGTCTTAAACCACGTCTCCCCCAAGAGCTGGGCCAGCGGCCAAGGCAAGCGGGTCGGGAGCTGGGTCGAGGTCGTCTCAGGCGGCTTGGCGGTCGCTCAATCGGCCGAGGGCCACCAACGCCTGGCTGCGTTCCTGCAAGGGCTCCTGCCGACGCCCTCCGCACTCCGCTACGAGCTCATTGTGGTCCAGACCTCCAAGCTCCTTTCCGCCACAGCGACCCTCTCTTCGCAAGAGTGCGAGGCGATCCTGGGGTCGGGCACGGTTCGAAGCCGCGCGACGATCGGGGGCCTGTCCGGCCAGACCGTCGAGCTGCTCTCTCGCCACGAGCGACGCTTCTTGGCCGACATTGAGCGCTCGAGCGGGGGCGGGGTGGCCAGCACGGTTCAAGTTGACGACCCGATCATGGGGACGCTCGCTGCGGGTCTCTCGCTCAGGCTGAGCGGGAGTGTGACCGGCGCACGGATCACGCTCGCAGCGGACCTCGACCTCCGGGGCCCAGCCACCCTGCGGGCGACTCATACCACCTGGGGCGTCGTTGAGCTCTACACCGCCACGCACCGCCGCGTCCAGCGCGAGGCGAGCCTAGCGTCTGGCGAAGGAGTCGTGCTGGCGGTTCAGCCAGGCAAGACCCCTGAGGTCTATTTGCTGCGGGTTTGGCAGTAGCCCTGAGTCGGCGCCAGAACGGCTCCTCGGGACCCCGTCAGAATGTGGGCGCCTGCGGCATTTCGTCGCAGGGAAACGGGGGCTTAAGGGCTTGCTCTGCAAAGGCCTAAAGCCACGCCACCCGGCGTTGACAGTGCCTAGAGCCCATGATCTACTTCCGTCCCGCAGAGGGGATCAGGAGGCGGCCTTGGCCCTTCAGGACCAATACTCGGTCTTGAAATACGGCCACCTAGGCCTCACCTTCGTGATCGTTCTCGGCGGCTCGTTCTTCCTCGGCGTCGAAGCCGACAAGAGGTTCGGAACCGGCTCGATACTCACTCTTCTTGGGGGTGCAATCGGGATGGCCACGGGCTTCTACTACCTCCTGAGTTCAGTCTCTCGGCTGACGCAAGAGGGCTCGCCTCCGGGCGAGTTGTCGGACACCGACGACGAGGGTAAGAGCGAGACGGACAGCTAGCCCCTTCCCTCCATTTGGTGGGTACCCTCCATATCTGGTGGGGGGGGTTAACTCGAGGGAGCCTTCGCGCCCATGAGCCTCGCATTCGCGCTGCCGCTGGCTTGGATCACCGAACACCTGATGGAGATCGAGCCCATCGCGGGTTTGGCCAACCTCGGGATCAGCAAGCACGTCCTGGCCATGTTCTTCGCATCGACGATGCTGATCGTGGTGTTTGGCGTCTTCGGCAAGCGGATCTCGGGCGACCCGGTCCCCCGCGGCGTGTTCGTCAACTTCCTCGAGTCGATCCTGCTCTTCCTGCGCGACGACGTGGTCCGGCCCTTCCTCGGCGAAGACGGCGACCGCTTCCTCCCCATGGTCTGGAGCTTCTTCTTCTTCATTCTGGCCTGCAACCTGACCGGCCTGCTCCCGCTCCCCTTCAAGGTCTCGGTCGTCGCCGCAGACGGCTCGGTGACCTCGACCTGGTTTGGAATGGTCACCGCGACCGGCCAAGCCTGGGTGACCGGCGCCCTGGCGGCCTGCGCGTTCATGTGGTGGGTCGGCAACGGGATCAAGGCTCAAGGGCCAATCGGCTTCGTGCGCCACTTGGTGCCGAGCGGCGTCCCGCTCGTGCTCTTGCCCCTGATCGCGTTCCTCGAAGTCCTCGGCCTGTTCATTAAGCCGATCGCGCTCATGATTCGGCTCTGGGCCAACATGACCGGAGGCCACGCGCTCTTCTACGCGATCGTGGGCCTCGTGTTCATGTTCGGCTACGCCATCGCCCCGATCTCGATCCTGGGCGGAATGGCGATCTACTGCCTCGAGATCTTCGTGGCCTTCCTGCAGGCCTTCGTCTTCACCTTCCTCATGGTCGTGTTCCTCGACGGGTCCCTACACCCGCACTAGGCACGAGCCACCCCTTACACCTCGCGGCTCGCCGAGCGAGTCGCCCTCCTCCAACAGGAGCCTAAAATGTTCGATCTGATCACTCTCGCGGAAGTTGCGCAGAACTACGGCGCTGGCGTCGGCTTCGCCGTTATGGGCGGTGGCCTGGCCGCGATCGGCGCAGGCATTGGCATTGGCAAGATCGGCGGCAGCTCGGTCGAGAGCATGGCTCGCCAGCCCGAGGCGACCGGCGACATTCGCGGCGCCATGATCCTCTCGGCCGCGCTCGTTGAGGGTGTCGCCCTGTTTGCTGTCGCGGTGGCCTTCCTGGCCAACAACGGCATCTTCAAGGTGATCCACGCTGGGATCCCCTCCTAACCCGTCGTCTCTCCTCTCACTGCATTGGAGGCGCTAAATGACTGCGCTCCTGCTCCAACTCGCGTCGGGCGACGACTACCTCCTCGATCCGCACGGCTTCGGCTTGGTCTTCTGGACCGGGCTGATCTTCGGCTTCGTCTCGTTGCTGCTCTACAAGATCGCTTGGGGACCTCTTTTGATCGCGCTCGAGGAGCGCGAGAGCAAGATCTCCGGCGCGATCGAAGAAGCGCAGACCCTTAAGGCTGAGGCCGAGGCGGAGAAGAAGCGCTTCGAAGACAAGATGGAGACCGCTCGCCAGGCGGCCCAAGCGATCATCGACGAGGGCGAGGCAGACAAGAAGCGAATCTTGGCAGACGCGCGCCTCAAGGCCGTCACGGTCGCCTGTGAGATCAAGGACCGCGCTGAGCGGAACATAGCGCTCGCCAAGAACAAGGCGCTCGACGAGGTCAAGGAGACCGCGGCGGATCTCGGGATGGCCATCGCCGCCAAGGTGATTCAGGCCGAGGTCCAGGGCGCCAAGCACAAGGCGGTCGTCAAGGACGTCTTGGACGCCTTTGAGAAGGGCCAGGCTTAAGCATGGCCCGCAGTGGCGACGAGTCTCTGGCAAGCATCTACGCGGTAGCGCTTCTCGACTTGGCCTTCCAAAAGGGGGTTCATGGAGAGGTGCTCGCGGAGCTGCGTGAGTTCGGGGCCATCCTCGAATCAGAGAGTCAGTTCGCCACCTTCCTCAACACCCCCAAGGTGCGTGAGGAGGCCAAGCAGGACGTGATTCGCAAGGTGTTTGGAGGGGTGCTCTCCGATCTGACCTTGAACTTCCTGCTCGTCACGATCGAGAAGAAGCGCCAGTTCTACCTCCCTCAGATCCTGGAAGCCTTTACTGCGGGCTACCACGAACGAATGGGCGAGCTGGTCGTGGACATCGTGAGCGCGACGAAGCTCGACGACAAGCAACGCGACCGCCTGCGCGCGATGCTCGGCAAGAAGCACCAGCAGGAGATCATCCTTTCGGAGCGAATCAACGGGGACCTTCTAGGTGGCCTCGTGATCCAGGTCGGCGACTCTCGGGTCGACGGCTCGCTCCGCACACGGCTCGAGGCTGTTGGCGAACGTCTACGGGCGGCACGCTTCGTAAGCGAGGACTGTTATGAAAATTAAGGCAGACGAGATCTCGTCGGTCCTCAAGCGTGAGATCGAAGAGTACGGCAAGGACCTAGAGCTCGACGAAGTCGGGCAAATCCTCGAAGTCGGCGACGGCATCGCCCGGATCTATGGCCTCAAGAACGCCATGTCCGGCGAGCTGCTCGACTTCCCCTACGGGATTCAGGGCCTCGTGCTCAACCTCGAGGAGAGCTCGGTCGGCGCCGTCCTCCTCGGAGACTTCAAGAAGCTCCGCGAGGGTGACACCGTCAAGCGAACCGGAAAGGTGATGTCGATCCCCTGCGGGCCGGAGATGATCGGTCGGGTCGTCAACCCCCTCGGTCAGCCGCTCGACAACAAGGGTCCGATCACCACGACCCAGACCCGGCCGCTTGAGATCATTGCTCCCGGGATCGCCGCGCGACAGCCGGTGACCGAGCCGCTCCAGACCGGAATCAAGGCCATCGACGCCATGATCCCGATCGGCCGTGGCCAGCGCGAGCTGATCATTGGTGACCGGCAGACCGGCAAGACCGCGATCGCGGTCGACGCGATCATCAACCAAAAGGGCAAGGACGTGATCTGCGTCTACGTCGCGATTGGTCAGAAGAACTCGACGATCGTGGGCTTGGTCGACAAGCTGACCCAAGCCGGCGCTATGGACTTCACGATCATCGTCAACGCGTCGGCGTCTGACCCTGCTCCGCTCCAGTACATTGCGCCCTACGCGGGCACGGCCCTGGCCGAGTACTTCGTCTACACCAACGGTGGTGCGACGCTCTGCGTCTACGACGACCTCAGCAAGCAGGCTGCGGCCTACCGCGAGCTCTCGCTCCTGCTTCGTCGTCCTCCCGGTCGTGAGGCCTACCCAGGCGACGTGTTCTACCTTCACAGTCGCTTGCTCGAGCGCTCCTGCAAGGTCAAGGACCTCTGGGTGATCGTCGACAAGGGCGCAGCCGAGGGCGCGCAAGAGGGCGTCGACGGGGTCGTCTACGAGCGCCTCGACGGCCTCGAAGTCGCCAACCACATGATCTCGGGCTTCCCCTCAGACGACGAGCCTCGCCAGATCACCGACGACGACGGCTGCCAAGCCCGCCACATAGGCAAATACGCGATCTTCCCCAGTGGCACCAAGGTCCCTCACCCGCACACCGTGTTCGAGACCGAGGCTGAGGTCAACAAGGCCTACGCCGGGATCAAGGGCAACCACGAGGTCCGCAAGAAGATGCCTTCGGGCGGCTCGCTGACCGCGCTCCCGATCATTGAGACCCAGGAGGGTGAGGTCTCGGCCTACATTCCGACCAACGTGATCTCGATCACCGACGGCCAGATCTACCTCGAGCCGAACCTGTTCTTCTCGGGCATTCGCCCCGCGATTAACGTCGGGATCTCGGTCAGCCGGGTCGGCGGTAACGCCCAGACCAAGGCCATGAAGAAAGTCGCCGGCACGCTCAAGCTCGACCTCGCCTCGTTCAAGGACCTCGAAGCCTTCGCCCAGCTCGGCACCGAGTTGGACGAAGTCGCGACTCGCCAGCTCGAGCGCGGCAAGCGAATGGTCGAGCTCCTCAAGCAAGGCCAATACAAGCCGTTGGCCTTCGAGGACCAGGTGATCATGGTCTTCGCCGGGACCAAGGGCTACATGGACGAGGTCGACGTCGACAGGGTCCAGGAGTACGAGGACAAGCTCCTCCCCTACATAAACTCGGCCCACGCTGAGATCGGTGACGAGCTCCGCAAGACCAAGAAGCTTGGCGACACGGTCCTCAAGAACTTGAGCGCGGTTCTCAAGGACTACACGGACCTGTTCAACCAAGGCAAGACCCCCGACCCCCGCAGCGCGGAGAAGCGGAAGGGCTAGGGAGGAGGCGCCCCGGCGCCTCTGAACTAGAGCTTCCTCCTTCGAGAAAAGAGACCAGGTCGGTATGGGAAACCTCCGTGAGATCAAGTCGCGCATAAAGACGGTCGGTAACACGGCCAAGATCACGCGCACCATGGAGCTCATCGCCACCGCTAAGTCGCAGGTCTGCGTCAAGCGGATCAAGAACGCCCTTCCGTATTTTCACGCGCTCTCGGATATCGCCAGCCAGGCCCGGAGGGCCGGCGCGGACGACGACGGGGCCGGGCTGCACCCGCTCCTCGAGGAGCGCGAGGTCAAGCGCGTCGCGGTCCTGATCGTGGTCGCCAACCGCGGGTTCTGCGGGGGCTACAACGGCAACTGCCTCCGAATGGGGCGCGACCGGCGTCAGGCCCTTCTCGACGAGGGCAAGGAAGTCGACCTCTACATCAGCGGCAAGAAGGGGATCAGCTGGCTCAAGTTCCAGCACCTCGACTGGGTCGGTGACGGGTACACCGCGTTCGAGGACAAGCCGCGTTACGAGGACGTCGAAGGCGTCGCCGACACCTTGATCACGAGCTTCCTCAGCGGAGGCGTCGATCGCGTCGAGGTCGTCTACACCCACTACCTCTCGGCCGGTCGCCAAGAGGCGAGCACCGAGACCCTGCTCCCGATCACTCCCCCGGTCGAGGACAAGGCTGACAAGGCTGACAAGGCCGATAAGGCTGGCAAGGCCGAGATAAACGTCGACTTCATCATCGAGCCGGACCCGGCCTCGATCCTCGACACCCTCTTTCCGCTCCAAGCGAAGCTGCACCTCTACCGGGTGTATCTCGAGGCTGCGACCAGCGAGCAGCTCGCTCGCATGATCGCCATGAAGAACGCGACCGAGAACGCCTCGGACATGTGTCAGACACTCAAGATGGCCTACAACCGGGCCCGTCAAACCCAGATCACCAACGAGATCCTCGAAGTGATTGGCGGCGCAGAAGCCCTCGCGTAGGGCTCCCCGCCAGAGACTAGGAGACGCTATGACTCAAGAGACACTCGGCTCGATCGTACAGATAATCGGCGCGACCTTCGACGCGGAGTTCGCTGAGGGCAACCTCCCCGAGATCTACAACGCGTTGCGGATCGACACTGAGATCGAGGGCCGAAAGCTGCAGTTGTTCGGCGAGGTCCAGCAGCACCTCGGCGGAAACCGCGTCCGCGCCGTCGCCCTCGGCTCGACCGACGGCCTTCGCCGCGGAATGGAGATCACCGACATGGGCGGTCCGATCACGGTGCCCGTCGGGACCGAGACCCTCGGTCGGGTGTTCAACATGATGGGCGAGACGATCGACGAGGGCCCTCCGGTCGTGACCAAGGAGCGTCGCCCGATCCACGCGCCGGCTCCGAGCTTCGATGATATTGAGGCCAAGACCGAGGTCTTCGAGACCGGCCTCAAGGTCGTCGATCTCCTGACCCCATACACGCGCGGCGGCAAGACCGGGCTCTTCGGCGGCGCGGGACTGGGCAAGACCGTCCTGATTCAGGAGCTGATCAACAACGTCGCCAAGCAGCACGGCGGCTACTCGGTGTTCGCCGGCGTCGGCGAGCGGACCCGCGAGGGCAATGACCTCTGGCTCGAAATGAACGACTCCGGCGTGCTTCCGCGAACGGTGATGGTGTTCGGCCAAATGAACGAGCCTCCCGGCGCGCGCCTTCGCGTCGCGCTCTCGGCCCTGACCATGGCCGAGTATCTCCGCGACCTAGGTGGCACCGACGTCCTGCTCTTCGTCGACAACGTGTTCCGCTTCAGCCAGGCCGGCTCAGAGGTCTCCGCCCTGCTGGGTCGGATGCCGTCTGCGGTCGGTTATCAGCCGACCCTCGCGACCGAAATGGGCGCGCTCCAGGAGCGAATCACCTCGACCAAGAAGGGCGCGATCACCTCGGTCCAGGCCGTCTACGTTCCGGCTGACGACTTGACCGACCCCGCTCCGGCCACGACCTTCGCCCACCTCGACGCGACGACGGTCCTCGACCGTGGAATCGCCTCGAAGGGGCTCTACCCCGCCATTGACCCGCTCAACTCGACCTCGCGGATCCTCGACCCGGCCGTCGTCGGTCAGGAGCACTACGACGTCGCCAAGCGCGTGCAAATGATCCTCCAGCGGAACAAGGACCTCCAGGACATCATCGCGATCCTCGGCGAGGACGAGCTCTCGGAGGAGGACAAGATCCTCGTTCGCCGCGCCCGTCGGATCCAGAACTTCTGCAGTCAGCCATTCAGCGTCGCTGAGCCCTTCACGGGCATGAAGGGCGTCTACGTCAAGCGAGAGGACACCGTTCGCTCGTTCAAGGACATCATCGACGGCCGCGCGGACGACCTCCCTGAGGAAGCCTTCAAGTATGTCGGCACGATCGACGACGCCCGCGCCAAGGCCAAGTCGCTTTAAGCGACCGAAGAGGACGTATCGTGCAGGTCAAAGTCGTTACTCCCGATTCCAGCTTCTTCGACGGTGAAGCTGACAGCTGCGTGCTCCCCGCCTTCGACGGCGAGGTCGGCATCTTGGCGGGTCACGCGCCCATGATTGCCCGGATGGGCCACGGCGTCGCTCGCGTGAGCGTCGCTGGCAAGACGACTCGCGTCGCCGTCTACGGTGGCTTCGTCAAGGTCCAAGACAACGTGGTCCTGGTCCTCGCCGGCGGCGCTGCCGCTGAGGACGCCTCCGATCGCGCGACCGCCGACAAGGAGCTCGCCGCGGTGCAGGGCGACTTCAGCAAGGCTCGCGAAAGCGGGGCCGACCCGGCCGTGCTGGCCGACTTCGAAGAGAAGATCCGGCGCGGACGCGCTCTAGTGTCTCTCTACAGCGCAAGCTAAACCGCCTTCCCTTCGACTTTCACAACTCGGTTCGGGGTTTTGTAGGGGCGGGGTTTACCCCC
>JAESQQ010000710.1 GCA_016765095.1 Planctomycetota bacterium
ACCTCCGCCGGCGACGACGGGCATTGCCCCCGCCCACCTCGGCGCCGAGACGGTCGGGATCCCCACAGAGACGACCGGGATTCCGCCTGCCACGGCGGGCGCCGCCACGATCGACCTGCCTCCTCCCTCGGCGCTTCACACCACTCCTCCTCCAGGAGCACAGGCAGCTCCGGCGTCCGCCTACGCCGACGCGGGAGACCTCTCTGACGTCCCCGCACGACTGGGTCCGTTCGAGGTCCTCGAAAAGCTGGGCCAAGGCGGAATGGGCGCGGTCTACAAGGCCCGAGACCCCAATTTGGGACGGATCGTGGCGCTCAAGGTCCTCGCCCCAGCGCTGCGGGCAGACAAGGAGGCTGCGGATCGCTTTCTGCGAGAAGCCCGCGCTGCTGCGGCGGTCAATCACCCAAACGTCATCACAGTCCACGCCGTGGCCGGGCCCGACGACCCCGAGCACTACATGGCGCTCGAGTATCTACCGGGCGGAGACGCGGAGGCCCTCGCCGAGCGCCATGGAGGCAGACTCCCAGAGCCACTCGCGCTAGAGATCATGCGCGATTGCGCCCGAGGGCTGGTCGCGATCGAGCGCGCGGGGCTCGTTCATCGCGACCTCAAGCCCGCGAACATCTTCGTGACGGCCGACGGAACCGCCAAGCTGGCGGACCTCGGCTTGGCCCGCAACCAGGCCGGCGACGACCGAATGACCGTCACGGGCACGATCGTGGGGACCCCCGCGTTCATGGCGCCCGAGCAAGCTCGGGCCGAGCCGGACCTCGACATTCGCACGGACATTTACTCGCTCGGCGCCTCGCTCTTCGGCCTCCTGGCTGGCAAGCCGCCCTTCGTCGGCTCGTCTGCGTTCGTGGTCGTGAGCAACCTCCTCAACAAGGAGCCGCCCAAGCTGGGCGTGATTCGGGAGGACCTCCACCCCCAGACCTTGGCCCTGATCAAGCGCGCCATGGCCAAGGACCGCGAAGACAGGTTTCCCGACGCTCCTAGCCTCTTGCAGGCGGTTGAGCAGGTGTTGGTGAGCCTCGAGCAGGGTGGCGGCGGGACGACCTTCCGCTCCGCTCGCCCCCCCCAACCCGGGCCGGCGCACGAGCCCACGCACGGACCGGGCCGAAAGCCCCACATGTCGACCAGCGACGTGATCCAGAAGAGCCTGATGATCGTGGGGGCGGTGGTCGTCCTCCTGACTTGCTGCTGCATGCTCTTCATCTTCTTGGCCAAGCTGAACCAAATGTGAATCCCCTGGGGCTCCAGAGAGTCCCAGCCGCGAAACCTCCAACGAGGAGCCACCCTCCGTGCGCACCCTGACCCTCACGTGCCTTCTCTCCCTCCTGCTCGCCCTGCCCTCCTTCGGCCAGAGCATCGACCTCTCGAAGCTGATCCAGGCTCCCGGCTACCTCCCGCTCGGCAAGAGCGCCAAGGTCGGCTTTCGCTACGAGCGGACGACGACCGTTGGTGGGCAAGAATCGCGCGAGTTCATGGCCATCGTGGGCGAGACCAAGGACACCTGGGAGATCGAGTCGACCCAGGGCCTCAGCGGCTACGGGTCGCTCCCCAGCGGCAAGGACATCGTCTTGGCCCTCGTCGTCGACAAGAAGACCCACAAGGTCCTGATCGCGAGGCTTGGGAAAGTCGGCGGCGAGTTGAAGGAAGTCAAGGTCATGAAAATGCCGCCACTCAAGGGAAGCGTGGACCCGAAAAAACCGGACCGGCTTGAGTCCGTCAAGCTCCCGGGCGGGAAGGAGATCGAGGCCGAAGTCCACGTGACCGAGGTCGCGGGGAAGACCTACACGACCTGGGTCGGCAAGAAGGGCTCTGACCTCGAGGGGATCTTGATCAAGCACTCGGGTCAGGAAGACTACGGACTGACCAAAGACCCAGCTCCCGAGACCCTCGAGCTCGAAGACAAGGACGACCAGGGCAAGCCAGTCACGATCGAGGCGGTTCGAACCAGCTACAGCAACGGATACTCCTACTCCACGACCAAGAACGAGATCGCCGTGGCCTTCAACGTGCAGGCGGTCCGGCTCGAGTCGAAGCAGTTCTCAATGGCGGTCGTGAGCCTCCGTAAGGACGCTAAGAAGACGCTGACTTGGAAGTAGCGAGGGTCTAACTCTCGATTTCTCTGGGGGTCGCGTCCCCCTTCCCTTGTCTATTCCGCCCTCCCTGGTACAGAATCTCCCTATGGCCGACGCCGTCTTCCTCCTGATCCTGTTCTATTCGCTCGTGTTTGGCATGCGGCGAGGCTTCTACAAGGAGGTCGTACAAACGATCGCCTGGGTGGTCGCGATCCTGGCGGCCAAGGCTGGCCGAGAGCCCGGCGGCTCCTCCCTGGCGACCTCGACCGGGCTCCCGCTGATGGTCGCGGAGGTCGCGGCCGTCGTCGCGATCTGGGTCGCGGTGTTCTTCGTGGTCGCCATCGTCGGGCGCCTGATGCTCAAGAAGATGCGCGGCAAGGGAATCGACGACAACCTCGGGCAGGGCGCAGAGGCGGTCGCGGACGCGATCGGCGGCGACACGACCAAAGGGCCCCTGACCCTCCTGACCGACCCGATCGCCTCCAAGCGAGGGATCTTCTACTGGTCGGACAAGATCCTCGGCGGCGGACTCGGACTCCTGAAGGGTGTCGTGACCGGCTACGTCGTGTTCGGCCTCGTCCTCTATGTCGCCCACGCCAAGGACTGGGGCTCGAGCTTCGCGGAGTCGATCAAGACGAGCTACGCGAGCCAGGTCTTCAGTGAGCAGATAGAGACGACCTTCCTGGACACGATCCCCGAGTATCGAATCGCGAAGGGCCTCCACGACATGAAGGAGATCGGGAAGCTGATCGACGACCCCAAGCTGGGCCCCGCTCGCATGAAGCGCTTCCACAACGACCTCCGCCTCAAGACGATTCAAGAGCACCCGAAGGTCAAGGAACTCGCGAAGGACCCTGAGGTCGTCAAGGCTTGGGAAGAGCGAAAGCTGTCCACGCTGCTCAAGAACGAGAGCGTTCGCGCGGCCCTGAGCGACCCCGACCTCCGCCGACGACTCGCGGCCGTCGAGTGGGGGGACATTCTCCGGGACCTCGAGAAGCCCGAGCCCAAGTAGGCGACCGTGACCGTCGACCTCCACCTTCATACGCTCGTCAGCGACGGGGCCGTGACACCAACCGAGTTGGTCCGGCGCGCGACCCTTGAGGGGCACCAGGCGATCGCGATCAGCGATCACGACACGACCGCCGGGTTGGCGGAAGCTGCCCGCGCAGCCCGAGTGCTCGAAGGCGCCCCTCAGCTGATCCCAGCGATCGAACTCACGGTCCAGATTCCTCATGGAGGGACAGTCCACGTGCTCGGCTACGGCGTCGACCCCGCCGCCCCCGAGCTCGCCGAGGTCGCCGCAGAGAATCGCGCGGGCAAGCGGGCTCGGATGCGAGCCATCCTGGCTGGGCTCAAGGAGCGCGAGGGGATCTCGGTGAGCTACGAAGAGCTCGCGGCCGGGCGGGGCGAAGACGCCTACGTCGGCCGCCACCACGCCGCCGCGATCCTCGTGCGACGCGGCATCGTCAAGACACGCCAGAAGGCGTTTCGGCGCTACCTCAAGGACTCCAGGGTCCCCGAGCCTGTCGTCGTCGACGCGGCCCGTGGACTGGCGGCGATCCGCGCCGCCGGCGGGGTGACCGTCCTCGCCCACCCCACCCCTCACGACCTCAAGAAGCACTTCAAGTCGCTCCTCAAGAGCGGACTGGACGGCCTCGAAGTGCACCGTCCGCGGGGCGCGGCCTCCCATCGCGAGCGCGTGGGAGCCCTCGCAGCGCAAGAAGGGCTGCTGGTGACGGGCGGAAGCGATTGGCACGGTCACTACCCTGACCCGCCCTTCGGCCATTGGGCAGCCCCCGATCGACTCCTCGAGCCGCTCCTGGCCGCCATTTCCGCCCGCGGCGGCCAACTCAGCCTGTTGTGACCCCCGTTCTCATGTGACCCCCGTTCTCATGTGAGACCCCGTTCTCATGTGAGACCCCGTTCTCATGTGAGAACCCCTGAGAAGCCCTCCGCTTTCTCATGTGAGACCCCTCCGGCGGCCCATCCGATCCGTCATCGAAGAGTAAGGCTGGGGTCCCGAATTCGGAAACTCACGCTCCTTTGAGACGACCAAAGCGCTGACCGTGACGCAATGCGGCAACACCCTCGTTACAGGATCGTGACTTAGCGCGACAGCGCTTGCGATGGCACGCGGACTGCAGAAGAGCAGTGCGTCATGGCAGTTTCGCCACCCCGCCTGGAGGAAGTGTCTCGTTGGACACACTCCGCTCGAGGCTGAGCGAACGCCCGAGGAACCCATCTGATGTCGTCCCGTCCCGCCCACCTCGGCCTCTTGGCCGCTGCTCTCCTGATTGCGATCGCAGCCGTCGCCTTCTTGGGTGGATTCGGTGACGGGGACTCTGCGAGCGAGGCTGGAGCCGAGTCCTCCGTCGCGGCTCGCAAGAGCGAGTTGATCTCGCCCCCAGAGCGCGGCGCCAAGAGCAGCGCTCCCGACCGCCCCGCGACCCAGACGAAGGTCTCGACCCAAAAGACCGACGCTGCTGGCCCCTCTTCCGCCGCGGCCCCAGCCACAGACGCGGCCTTCCCTCGCCGCGACCCCAACACTCCCCTCCCCAAGACCGCCGCCGGCAAAATCGACTATCCCGCCATCGGTCTGACCGGCAAGGAGAGCGGTGCTGAGCTGCTCGCCACCGAAGAGACCCAGACCACCGCGCCGGCCCGCTACGCCTTTGCCCTCGGTCAGCGCTGGGAAGTGGTGACCTACTATCGACAGACCCAAGCCGGCGACGGCGAGACCTGGTCGAACCCCATCCGCTGGAGCTACGAAGTCGAAGGGGAGACGACCTTTGGCGACACGGCGACCCGCAGGATTATTGTCCGTAAGCTCGCCGCGAGCGGTGAAGTCGACAGTCGCTTCCCGGCCTCGACTTTCTACGTGAGCAAGGACGACCACCGCCTGATCGGCGCCGATCTCTACGAGGTCCGCGGCGGCAAAGGCAAATACACCAAGGTCGAGTATCGCCCTGGCGACGGACCGCTCCGAGCGAAGGGCTCGATCGTCCCCTTCGACCTCCCGCCCAACGGTGCTGAGGGGCGCGTGACCAGCGGTCGCGAGTTGCCACACCTCGAGCCCACAGCCGCCAAGGCGAAGCACCGCTTCCCCCAGCCCGGCGAGCTCGTCGGCGCAGGCGAGGAGGCGCTCAGCCTGAACTACAAGCTCCCCACCGGGGGCACGATTCGCCAGCGTTGGTCCCTTGGGGACATGACCTGGCCAGTCGAGAGCATTGGCCCACACCGTCGCAGCTATCGCGTCCGTTAACGACGCTGAAGAGACTCCGAATGACCGAATCAACGACTCCGATCCAGTTTCCCAAGCGCGCCCGGCCGCTCCTCTGGCTGACGGGGCTGCTCTCCGTCCTCCTGGCATTCCCAGCCATGGCCCAGGAGATCGCGCTCGACGAAATCCGCGTCGAAGAAGGCGAACAGGAAGCCGTCGTCGATTACGTCCCCTGGTCAGGCTCCTGGTGGGACTTCTCGGCGGGGCGCCTCGCCCAGGGCTATCACTCCGACGACAACTTCACCTACGACTCGGACGCCGAGCAGTTCAGTGAAGTCGCGATCGCGGACGTGAACTCGCTCGCGCCGCTTCGCAAATACGACCTCTACATTGAGCGCAAGGAGGGCACGAACCCCAAGTCTGCGCTCCTCGAGCTCCAAGGCGACGAGGCCAAGGACTTCCAGCACCACATTCACGGGGCCCGCAAGCAAGACCTCGACGACCGGGGCGTCAGCTACAGCTGGTGGGGTCACTGCAACGGCTGGGCGGCCGCCGCGATCATGGAGCGCGAGCCTGTGGGTCCGATCACCGCCGAGGGGATCCGGTTCGAGGTCGGCGACCTCAAGGGCCTCCTGACCGAGACCTACTGGGGTGTCGACTCCGACTTCACCGGTCGCCGCTACAACAAGCCGAGCGAGGAAATGCGCGCCAAGATCACGCGCGGCCAAGAGCTGCTCGACGCGCTCGGCACAGACGACGAGGCTGACCTCCCCGAGTACATCACCTGGTACGAAGACGTGTTCTCGACCACGATCGACGACGCGGTCAAGGCCAACCTCAAGGCCGAAAACTTCCGCCCCTCGCTCGAGCGCGCCCGCGACTGGGCCAAGGAGAACTGGGAGGACGCCTACGCAGACCTCGCACCCCACGTGTTCCACCAGCTCCTCGTCACTCAGATCAAGAACAAGCGGTCGGCGCTCGTGTTCGACACCTCCGCCGACGAAGAGGTCTGGAACTTCCCGGCTTACGCCTATCGGACCAAGCTGACTAAGGTCGAGGATCTCGCCGACGGCGGCTTCAAGTTCGAGGTCGAGACGACCGTCTCCTACGCTCACGACGGCGTCAGCGAGTCGATCCTGGGCGTCAACGAGCTCCCGATCGACTACACCTACACCCTCACGACCGACAGCGAGGGGCGCCCCACCGGCGGCGAGTGGACCGGCGGCAGCGTCGACGAGCACCCCGACTTCGCTTGGATTCCGACTTACAACACGCCCGGCGAAGACCGCGGCGAGAACCCGAACCTGCTCTACGGCAAGCTCCAGGGGATCCTGGCCCTCGAAAACTCCTACGGCCCTCGCCGCCTCGAACTCGCGACGGTCGACCGGGACGGAGGCGTCGTCCGCCAGAGCGAGCGAATCCCCACCCACCAGACCAGCACCTGGACCGATCCGGTCTCCGTCGACTCGCCCGTGACCCTCCGGGTCCGTCGTGACGCGGCCTTTGGGATCGTGCGGGTTCGCTACACCGAAGTCGACGTCAACGCCGGCTGGGACATAACGACCGTCGAGCGCGGCGAAGCGCCCCTCCTCGGAGAAGTCAGTCAGAGCGCCCAAAACGCCGAGCTGGAAGGCAGCTTCGCCTTGAGCCCCGGGCCGCACTTCATAGTCGCCAACGGCTACGACGCGAGCGGCCGCCTCGTCGCGAGCAGCGAACTCGCGCTCGACGTCGGCGGTCAGACCTCGCCCTCGATCAGCGACGACGACTACGAGGAAAACGACGACCAAGGCAGCGCCACGGCGCTCACGGCTGGGACCTACGCTGATCTCTGGATCCGCGACGACGACTGGTTCAAGGTCACCGTCCCCGCCGGCGGGACGCTCCGCGCCACGATTCGCTTCAGCCACAGCGCAGGCGACCTCGACATGGCGATCGAAGGCGTCGGCAACTCCGCCGGGACCGACGATCAAGAGCAAGTCGAGGGCACCAACCTCAACGCTGGTGACTACTACGTCCGAGTCTTCGGCTACAGCGGCGCCCAGGCGGAATACACGCTCGAGCTCGTCGTCGAAGCCGGCAACCCGACCCAGCCCGGTCCCACGCCGGACCCGACCCCGACCCCCGGCGAGGACTCCTTTGAGGAGAACGACAGCCGGACCACCGCGGCCCTCCTCACGCCAGGAATCCACTCGATTCAAGTCAACGACGACGACTGGTTCGCGGTCGAACTCGCCGCAGGCGAGAGCGCGACGCTCACGCTCCGGTTCTCCAACGCAGCGGGCGACATTGACCTCCGCGCGGTGAACCCCCAGGGCGGCGAGCTCGGCAACTCGACCACGACCAGCGACGAGGAGCAGGTTCGCGTCCAGGCCACGAGCGCCGGTCGCTACGCCTTCCGCGTCTACGGCTACAACAACGCGACCAACAGCGTCGAGCTCGAGCTGAGCGTCTCGAGCACCCAGCCGACCCCGACGCCGACCACCGACGACGCCCTCGAGGGGAGCGGGAACAACACCCGCGCCGACGCGACCCCGCTGAGCCGCGGCCGCCACGAGAACCTCCGCGTCGCCGGCAACGACGACTGGTATGCGGTCGAGCTTCAGCCCAACGAGACGCTGACCTTCGAGGTCGGCTTCAGCCACTCCAGCGGCGACATAGACCTCGAACTCCACGACGCGAGCGGCAACCGGATCGGCAACTCCGCCGGAACGGGCAACACCGAGACGATCAGCCACACCGCAGGCGCACAGCCGACCACGGTCTACCTGCGCGTGTTTGGCTACCAGGGCGCCCGCAACAGCTACGTCCTCGAGACGCGCTAAGCAGGCTCCCGGTCGGAGAGGCCGAAAGGCGGCGCCTCTGCCGCGGGCGGGGGTAAACCCCGCCCCTCCCAACGCGTGTTGGGAGGTCGATTCGGGGGGGCCGAACGGCGGCGCCTCTGGCGCGGGCG
>JAESQQ010000711.1 GCA_016765095.1 Planctomycetota bacterium
GGCGCCTTCCCGCCCGCGCGACGCGCGCTCCTGCTCGGCGCGCTGACCCCGCTCCTCCCTTGCGGCTGGCTCTATCTGTTCGTGATCCCGGCCGCCGGAAGCGGGAGCGCGCTCGGTGGAGCCGCGGTCCTCCTCGCGTTCGGACTCGGAAGTGTGCCGGCCCTGCTCGGCGTGGCGCTCGCCTTCCGCGAGACCTTTGGCCGCCTCCGCGAGCGGCTCCAGCGCGTGACCGCGATCCTCCTGATCGCGACCGGGGCCTTGCTCCTCGTCCAGCGCGGAACCCTCGTGCTCCCCCTCGCTCGCCCCGCTCCCTCCCCGAGCAGCGAAGGCGTCGCGCCGACCTCGACCGCGTCCCTCCCCTCGCTCCGGGATCAGAAGGCGCTCCCCTGCTGCGAGGGGACCCCAGCGAGCAGCGCGAGCGTCACGAGCGAGCGGTGAGGGGCGGCCTCGCGACCCAGCTCGCGCCTTGCGTGCATTGCGGGCTGCCTGTGCCAAACGCGCGCGCCGAGACCAGCTACTGCTGCCAAGGCTGCGAGCAGGTCGCCGCTTTCCTCAGCAACGAGGGCCGGGCTGCGGACGCCACACGGCGCGAGGGGCCGGCTGGGGCGCCGAGTCAGCCGAGCGGCCGAGCCTACGAAGAGCTGGACGACCCGAGCTTCCAGCGCGAACACGTTCAGGCGCCAGACCTTGCTGGGTCAGGACGTGCAGCGACGCTCTACCTCGAGGGGACTCATTGCGCGGCCTGCCTGTGGCTCGTCGAGCGACTCCCGCGGATCTGCCCGGGAGTCCTGACCGCCCGCCTCGACCTCTCGCGCGGCTTGGCCCACGTTCGCTGGGACAGCGAGTGCGTCTCCCTGAGCCAAATCGCGCAGACCCTCGACCGCCTCGGGTATCGCGTGCACCCCTACCGGATCGGGGAGGAGGCCACCCGTCGCCGTGAAGAGGACCGCGCGGCCCTCGTGCGGCTCGCCGTCGCGGGGGCGCTCGCCGGAAACGTGATGCTGATCTCGTTCGCGACCTACGGCGGGATCTGGCACGGCATGCAGCCCGCTTTCGCGAGCCTGTTTCGCTGGGCGGCCTGCGTCCTGAGCCTGATCGCGGTCTTTGGTCCCGGCCGGACCTTCCTCCGTGGCGCCTGGGCCGCGCTCCGAACGCGAGTCCCCCACGTCGACCTCCCGGTCTCGATCGCGCTCCTGACTGGGATCGCGGGGGGCCTCGCGAACACGATCCAGGGCGGGGGAGAGGTCTACTTCGACACCGTCGCGGTCCTGGTGTTCCTGCTCCTGATCGGACGCTGGCTCCAAGGTCGTCAGCGTCGCCGCGCGGCCGAGACGAGCGAACTCCTGACCGCCCTCGCGCCGTCTCGCGCGCGGCGCCTCGAGCCTGAGGGCGCCCGGGTCGTGCCCCTAGACGTGCTCCAGCCAGGAGATCGGCTCGAAATCCTGGGCGGGGAGCGCGTCCCGGCCGACGGTGTGGTCCGGGAGGGACAAGGGACCCTAGATCGCTCCCTCCTGACGGGGGAGGCTCGCCCGGTCGCGACCGAGCCCGGCGCTCGGGTCCACGCCGGGGAGGTGTGCCGTGCCGGCCGGCTCGTGGTCGAGGTCGAAGCGACGGGCAGGGCGACCCGTCTCGCCAAGATCCTGCGCCACGTCGAGTCCCTCAGCGCGCGCAAGGCCCCCGTCGTGACCTGGGCCAATCGCGTCGCCGGGACCCTCGTGCTCGCGGTCTTGGTCCTGGCTGTGCTGACCTTCGTCGGCTGGCGCTGGGCCGCGCCCGAGCTAGCGCTCGACCACGCCTTGGCGCTCCTGATCGTGACCTGCCCCTGCGCCTTGGGCCTCGCGACCCCGCTCGCGATCGACGCCGCCCTCGGCCAAGCCGCGCGGCTGGGCGCGATCGTGAAGGGGGGAGACGTTCTCCAGCGGCTGGCCGGCCAAGCGAGCGCCCAGCTCGGGCCGCTCGCCTTCCTCGACAAGACAGGCACGCTCAGCCAAGGCCAGTTCCGACTCCAGACCTGGGAGATCGTCGCGGGCGAAGACGACGAGCGGACACGGCGAGCCGTGCTCGCGCTCGAGGCGGCCTCCTCGCACCCGATCGCCGCTGGATTCCGCGAGGCCTGGTCTGACGCTGCGGGCGAGGTCCCAGCCGCCGCCTGTGTCCGCGAGCTTCCCGGCGGCGGGCTCGAAGCGGTCCTCTCCGGCGAGCGCTGGCGGATCGGGGCCCCTCGAGCGCTGGCCGCGCTGGGGACCGCCCTCGACCCGGCTTGGGTTGAGTCCCTAACTGCTCGGGGCGAGAGCCCCGTCGGCGTCACCCGCGACGGGGCCTGGGTCGCGCTCGCCGGCTTCGGGGACGCTCTTCGAGTCGAGGCCCTCCGAGCCGTCCAAGACCTCCAGGCCAACGGGTGGCGCGTCGAGCTCCTCTCCGGTGATCACCCCGACGTCGTCGAGGCCCTCGGCACAGCGCTTGGAGTCGCGCAGGCGGAGGGGGGAGCGACACCCGAAGCCAAGGCCGCGCGAATCGAAGCGGCTCGAGCCGAAGGCTACGGCCCGATCCTCATGGTCGGCGACGGCGTCAACGACGCAGCGGCCCTCGCAGCCGCCGACGTCGGAGTCGGGGTCCGAGGCGGCTCGATCGCCGCCCTCGAAGCGGCCGACGTCTACTTGACCGAGCCTGGGGTCGGCGCCTTGAGCAGCCTCAACGCCCTCGCTCGCAACACGCTGGCTCGAATCCGGCTCAACCTCGGGCTCTCGCTGGCCTACAACCTCCTGGCGGCCGCCCTCGCCGCCGCTGGCCTGATCGACCCGATCCTGGCCGCGATCCTGATGCCGCTCAGCTCGCTCGGTGTGGTCGCGAACTCCTATCGAGGTCTCGCCCTCGAGCCCCGCCCTCTCCGTTCTCGCCGGCGGCTACACCGAGCGGGCTTCGGCGGTCAGCCAGACCGTTTCCTCGCTCAAGGAGATCCGCTCGGCCGGTGTCAGTGGCCGTGATCGTGCTGTGGAGGTCCTCGACGCGGCGCGCAAGACAGGCTCGGTCTCTCAGAGCGGGTCCGAGGCGATCGACGCGGTGACCCTCGGGGTATTGGGAGTCTTTGTGAATTGGGGAGAGAAGAATACTCGGCAGTTCAGGACGGGCTGTCCCTAGCTAGAGCCCTAGCGGCACCTCGAACTGCGGGTCCCTTACTCCCCGCTGGCTGCCGCTCTTGACCTAGCGGACGGAGAGGCGGGCCGGGTGCGGCTCGCTCGTCACGAATTGCTGCGACTCGAGCTCGGTGTAGGGGACCGTGAACAGGCCGGGATACTCCTCGCTAGGCGTCGGCTGGGCGCTCTCCAAGAAATACCCGTTGGAGATTAGGACTCGGGAGACCAGGGTCTGGCCCGAGGGGCGCCGGCTTCGGTAGGGGTAGTTCGACGCCAGCGAGGCGGGGAGGCGAATCGCTCCCTCGTGGACCTGGCCTGGCTCAAGCCGAATCAGGAAGGGCACCTCCCGAATCAAGGGCGAGACCCCGCGGGGGATCCGCCACATTCGCTTGGTCACGTAGAGCGTCTCGTCCTTCGCCCGGAGGTAGATCCGCGCCGGATCCGGGGCGATTCGCTTGTTCCGAACGGTCGGGAGCTGGGTCGCGAGGAACACGGGCTTCCGGCTTCGATTCCGAATGCTCCAACGCGCGACCCACTCGCCCTGCTTGGGCTCCAGGCTCGACTCAATGGCGAGAGGTCCTTCTTGGCCAGCCAAGGCGTCGTTGATCCCGGTCACCGGTCCACCCTTTGGCTCCTCTTGGCCCGAAGTCGTCGGACCCGTAGGCCTAGGCCTTGAGGGCCGACGGGCAGAGCCAGTCGTGGAGGCTTGAGAGGCTGAGGTCTTGGCTTGGGGGCTCGTACCCTGAGCGCGTTTCGCGCCGCCCAACTCCTTCTGGGAGCTGCCCGACTCCTTCTGGGAGAGGGCGGCCTTTCCTTGGGCGTCTGCGGGCTCGTCGTCGCAACCGAGGAGGAGGAGAGAGGGCGTCAGAGCCACCAGGAGGAGGCCCAGGCGGCCAAAGCTCACTTCTGGTCCACCAGTGCGCCCTGGAGCATGTCGCGTGCCCCCTTGTAGGTCTCCTCCTCGGCTGAGCTTCCCTCGTCGCTCGAGCCGGGCGCGTCCTCGCCGGCCATCGCAGCGGCTGTCGCCTCGTCCTCCTCGTCGGCGAAGTCGGTGGCGTTGTGCCCGTCTCGCGCGGCCGGGATTTGCTCGTCTGGGTAAGCCTCGTTCCACTCACGGCGCAATGCGTTCTCCGTGAGCGTTTCGCGTTCGTACCCGTCGGTTCCGATCGTGCGGAGCTCCTCGAACATGGTTCCGGTGTTGTCTCCTTCGGTTTGAAGGTCCAGGTTGGCCTCTCCCCTGTGGATATGAAGGGCATGAATCAGCTCGTGCCCAATGATCACCGGAGGCGAGAATCCCTCGATTTCGAAGTCTGGGTTCCAGAGGACGCTTGCGTCGGTTCCGGCACTCGGGTTGCCCTCTGCGTCGAGGACCCCGTCGCTGAGCTTCGTCCCGTCAAGGACGTCCGCCCACGCGTTGAGGTCGTCGGTCTGGCCGAGGACCGTCGTCTTGCCGGTCTCACCGAGCTCGCGCAGAACCTGTTCGCCGGTCGGAAGCTTCGCGAAGTCGTCGAGGAGAGCGACCCCCGCCTGGACGAAGGCCTCGGTCCCCTCGATCCTGATGTTGTGCCCGTAGTCGAACTCGACGAGGTCTTCTTCGGCTGGCGCGGCGGCCGTAGCGACGGGCGTCGGGACCGTCGACTGAGCCAGGGTTGGCGCGACGAAGGGAAGCACCAGGAGACCCAGGGCGAGCAGCAAACGACTCGTCAATGATTGCACAAAGAGCTCCAGACCTTGTCGAGTTGGGAGGTCGCCGAGCCTCAGCCGGCGGCTCCTCAGTGGCAGCGTGGCAGCGTGAGGTCAGATTCGCTACCGTCCTATGGAGAATCTAGCCCGGCCCACGCACGATCCAACGGTTGTCACACATGACCAAGTGTTCTTGTCTCCTAGCCCTTGGGCTAGCGCTAGCGGCCACGACGCTGACATTCGCGCGTCCATTGACAGCGAAGGAGAAGACCTACGCTCGGGCCCTCGAGCGCCTCGTTCAGCTCAAGGCCAAGCGGGTAGAGGGGTTAGCCTCGAAGAGCGGGGCTTCGGGAGTTCGGCTCCGGTTCGGCAAGCTGACAGTCGTTCGCCTTCATTTCCCCTCTCGCCGAGCCGCCAAGGCCTACGCCGCGCGCCCTTCGCTGAGCCGGCGCGGCCCTAGTGGGCAGCGAGTAGAGGTCAGGGGGGCGGAGTTGGTGCTCGTTGGGGGGGAGGGCATGAAGGCGTCGGGAGCCGATCTGCTGACCGCAGCCTGGGCAGCTAGCCTCGATCCGCCGAGCGTCACGACCAAGTCCAGCGCCAAAGTCCTCCGCCGGGCAGACGGAAAGAGGCTCAACCTCCGCCCTCTTCAATCTCGCCCCCAACGCAAGCCGCTCAGTTCTTCCTTGTTGGCCGGCACCTACCTGACCCACGGCGCGGGACGGGTGGTGATCGACAGGGTTCAGCCAGGGCCGGACGGCGCGCGCTGCCGGGTTCGCTTCCTAGGCATTCAGGGCGAGAGCAATCACGAATTCCAGGCCGTGTTTAGCGGGGCAGCCCTGGTCCTCAGGGTCGACCCCAAGGCGAAGCCTGAGCCCGAGTGGGCGTCAGGGAAGCGAGAGGAGAGGGTGAGGAAAGGAGCCGGGCGAGAGGGGAAATCGAGGCCGCGCGAACTCTGCTACGTGTGGCAACCGAGCCCCGAGGGCGCGTTGGCGTTTGTTCGCTCGGGTAGTGACGATCTCCTCCCGAGAGGCTCCGACCGCTTCTGGCGCGATAAGGCTGAGTAGAGGAGGCTCGCCATGGCCTTGGGGTGGATCGACGAGGCCAAGGCCCTCCGCTCGTCCGTGGGGTCACGCACGCTCCCTGAGTAGTCGATCTCTCCAAGAGGACGCTCCGCGGAGGTCCTCGAAGGGTTGAGCCTCTCTGCAGGCGAAGCTGCGCGGTGATCCCGCTTGGCTTCGAGACTCAGGCGGAGCCTCAGCAGGCCGTGCCTTGGGGAGAGCCCGCGGAGCGCCTGACGCATGGCGTCAGGTTTGAAACACATGCGAACAGATGTTCACTGTGCCCAAAGCACTTGGCTTCTTCTCGCGCGGAGCGTTCTTTGCAAAGGAGGTCCTGAGAAGGGGAGGAGACTCCCCGCGATCTCGATCTGAGCAACGCGAAGGAGCTTCATGCAGACACCGCTGGCATCCATGGGAATGTTCCTCGTCGCCTCGGTCCTCGGGGCGCTGGGACAGTTCCTCTACAAGGGCGGCGCAGACGCGGCCCAAGGGGGGCTCGCGAGCTACCTCCTCAACGGACGGATCTTGGGCGGCGTGGGTTGCTACGTCGGAGTCATGGTCCTGTTCGTGGCGGCCTTCAAGCGAGGAGGGAGCCTCTCGGTCCTTTATCCGATCTACGCGAGCACGTTTATTTTCGCAGCGATCCTGGGCGCCCTCGCTTACGGCACGCCGATCAAGCCGATCAACGTCGGCGGCATGCTGCTCCTGGTCGCTGGCATGTATTGCATGGGTCGCTCATGAGCGACTACGAACCTGGAGACCGACGGCCGATCGCAAGCCGGAAGCTGAGCTGGGTCAAGCGGATCGCGAGCCTCTTCGTCCGGCTCAAGATCTCGCCCAACGCGATCTCGCTCATGAGCGTCGTGTTCGCCCTCGCCGGAGCAGGCTTCATGCTCGGCACCGAAGCCGTCAGCTCGACGCTCCTGACGCGAGTGTTCTGGATCGCGGCGGCCCTCTGCGTCCAGCTCCGCCTCCTCGCCAACATGTTCGACGGAATGGTCGCCCTCGAGTCGGGCCAGGCCTCGGCGACCGGCGAGCTCTTCAACGAGCTCCCCGACCGCGTCTCGGACACAGCGCTCCTCGTGGCGCTGGGATTCGTGGCCGGCTCGTCTCCCCACCTCGGCTACGCCGCCGCGCTCTTGGCCATGTTCGGGGCCTACCTCAGAGCCGTCGGCGCAAGCGTCGGGGCTGGACAACTCTTCGCCGGGATCATGGCGAAGCCGCAGCGAATGTTCACGCTGACCTCCCTGCTCGTGTTCCTAGCCGCCGCTCCCGCCTCATGGAGCAGCGCTTGGGCGAACGCGCCGATTGGCCCCGCTGGGATCACGCTCGCCGTGATCTGCCTCGGCTGCTTGGTGACCGCGATCACTCGCCTCCTCGCGATCGGCCGCAAGCTCAGAGGGGTGGCAGATGCTGCAGCTCTTTGAGTCGCTGAGCGCGCAAGTCGGCCCGATCTTCGCTCGCTACCTCGTCGCGGCCTTGGCGGTCCTCTCGGTCGCAGGAGCCCTCCTGGGCGTCCTGACCCTGGGCTTCAAGAAGCCACTGAAGGGGGTCTGGAAGACCTACCGCGGCTGGCTGGTAATGGTCCCTGTGGTCCTCACGACCCTCTACCTCGGCCGCGAGGCAGTCATTGTTGGTGTGACCCTGCTCTCGATCCTTGGGTTCAAGGAGTTCGCTCGGGCGACCGGTCTCTACGAAGACTGGTGGTACACGATCGTGGGCTACGTCGGGATCCTCGTCGTGGGTGCGCTGGTCCTAATGCCCGATCCGCGCCAAGGCGGCCACGGCTGGTATGGGCTCTTCATGGCCGTTCCGGTCTATGCGATCGGCCTGTTCCTCGTCGTGCCGGTCCTGCGCAACCGCGCCAAGGGACAGCTCCAGCGCGTCGCGCTCTCGATCGTGGGCTTCGTCTACCTCGGCTGGATGTTTGGGCACCTGGGATTCTTGGCGAACTCCGAGCACGCCCAGGGCTACCTCCTCTACCTCTGCTTCGCGGTTCCGATCAGCGACGTCGCAGCCTTCACCTCAGGCAAGCTCTTCGGCAAGGCCAAGCTCCGGAGCGAGATCAGCCCCAACAAGACCTGGGGAGGATCCCTCGGCGCGCTGGCGGTCTCTATGGCCCTCCCCTGGCTGCTCCGGTTCTCGTTCCCGCACTTCGGCTGGGTCGAACTCGTCCTGACGGGACTGATCGTAGGAGTCGGCGGCCAGCTCGGCGACCTCACGATCAGCTTCATAAAGCGCGACCTCGAGATCAAAGACATGGGCGCGGCGATTCCGGGCCACGGCGGGTTCCTCGATCGCCTGGACAGCCTGATCTTTGTCGCCCCGCTGTTCTTTCACATGACTCGCTGGTTCCACAACGTCTAACCGGGAACTCACGATCACGAGCGGTCACGTGGAGGGTTGTTGCCGACAGAAGAGCTGGTCGACAGTGACCGCTCCCGATCGTGTGCTCCCGGTTACTAGATCCTCAGAGAACGCGCTGGACTCGGGGCTGAGCCCTGCGATGCAGCTAAGACCCTTTCGACACCCAACTCTTCCTAGTCAAGCGGAGCACGATTCTGAGCGAGGTCGCCTTCATGGCGAATGGGTGTCGTGAAACCACCCTCGCGGGCGGCCTCTCAGAATCGTGACCTCCGGTTTAGGTGACCCGAAAATGCCTCCATGGACATACACCCCTGCGCCCGACTTGAACCTCAGCCTGGCTGAGCGTTTGACCAGCTTCCCTCGCCAGCCCCACCTCTGGATGATCGTGCTCCGCACCCTGGTCGCGCTCTTCCTCCGCGCCTGGCTCCGGGTCTACCACCGGTTCTCGATCGTGGGGCGCGAGCGCTTGCCGCTCGGCGAGTCCTTCGTGCTCGTCGCCAATCACCAGAGCCACCTCGACACGCTCTGCCTGACCGCGGGGATTCCCATGGGCTCCCTGCACCAAGCCTTCCCCGCCGCCGCTGCGGACTACTTCTTCTCGAGCGTCCCGAGCAGCGCGTTCACGGCCGTCGTGATCAACGGGCTCCCCTTCGATCGCAAGGTCAACGGGGCGGAGAGCCTCGCCATGTGCCGAAGGCTCCTCGAGACGCCCGGGAACATTCTGATCCTGTTCCCAGAGGGAACACGATCCGAGTCGGGCGACCTCAGCCGATTTCGCTCGGGGATCGGGCGGCTCGTTGAGGGCACCAACGTGCCTGTGATTCCCTGTCACCTCGAGGGCGCGTTCGAGGCGCTCCCCAAAGGAGCGCGCTTCCCTCGCCCGAGGAAGCTGACGCTCAGGATCGGCGCCGAGCGTCGCTTTGGCGACCGGCCGGAGGGAAGAGAGACTGTGGCCCAGATCTGCGCTGAGCTGGAACAGGCCGTGGCGGCCTTGGCGCCTCCCAAGCGTTAGGCTGCGCGTCCACTCGCCCCTGGAGGCCGCCATGATCAAGAAGATTGCGTTCGTCGCCTACCCGACCAAGAAGATCGAGGAGTCCAAGCGCTTCTGGGGCGAGCTCCTCGGCCTCAAGCACAAGTTCGACCACACAGACGACAAGGGCGGTTGGTCCGAATACGACACGCCCGACCAGAAGAGCATCGCGATCGACGGCTTCTCTCCAGCAGGGAGCCGCGCCTACCTGGCCCTCGAGACCGACGACATTGAGGCCGAGATCGCGCGACTCAAGGAGGCTGGGGTCCCGATCCACAAGGACATTTGGGACAACGAGGTCTGCAAAATGGCCCTGATCGAAGACCCCGAAGGGAACCTCCTCATGATCCACCAGATCTCAGCGGAGCGCGCGGCGGCGGCAGCAGCGGCCAGCGCACCCAGCTCCGACTGACATTCTCGGATTGAGTTCCTCGGTCTGGCTTCAGGCCGAGGGCAAAGCTCCCGCCATCCCCAAGAGCCCGAGCGCTTGCCTCCCAATGGCCTCCATTCGGGCGGGATCGTTGGTCGCCTTGCCCATCAACGCGATCCCTTGCACGAGGGCCAGTAAGGTCCCAGCGAGTGCTGCTGAGTCCGTCGCTGGGGGCAGCTCGCCGACCTCCACGGCCTCAGCCAGCGTGGCCGCAAACACGGCTTCAATCTCGTACAGACACGCCGCGAGTCGCTCGCGGACGACTGGGTCCTGCGCGCCGAGCTCACCGATTAGGTTCCCGATCGGGCAGCCGATGTAGCCGTCAGGGGACCCCGCCATTCGCTCCATGCCTCCCGCGAAGAATCGCCCGAATCGAGCCAGGGGAGGAATGTCGTTCTTGAACGCGGGTCCGATCTCGTCGGTCTGCATGGCCTCGAGCTGCGCGTCGATCACGGCTAGGACGAGGTCCTCCTTGGAGGGAAAGAAGTGATAGAGGCTGCCCTTCTTGACCCCTGCCTCGGCGCAGATCTCCGCGATCCCCACGCTGACAGTGCTCCTAGCGTGGAACAAGTCTTTGGCTGTGCTGAGGATACGTTCGCGCGCGGTGCTTTTTCGGCCCATGCCTCTCTTTCTAACTTGACCAGTCGGTCTAGTCCAGTGCATATTCTGGACCGACCAGTCAACTATGTCTTTGGAGGAGCACTCATGACCGTCCGCACGACCTTGCTGCTCGCAGCCCTGACCCTCGCTGGTTGCCACGCAGCCCCTCTCCCAGAGGACGCCCCCGACGCCAGCCGGCTCCAGATCGATCGAGTCGGTGAGCTGCCGCTCCTGGGCCGAGTCGCGATCGCCGAGTTCTCAGTCGAGTCGATAGACACCAAGAGCCGCTACCCCGGCCCGGGCGCGCTGAGCTTCGACCCCGGCACCTTCGTGCCGCCGATCCACGTGCTCGGCTTCGGCGTCCGCTTGACGACTTTCCCCAAGGGCCTCCGTGAGGAGCTCCCAACGACGCTCCTCAAGGACGCCGTGACGACCCTCGAGGCGGCCCAAGTCGCGGTCCCCACCGCGAGCGAAGTCTCCGCCACGCC
>JAESQQ010000068.1 GCA_016765095.1 Planctomycetota bacterium
CGAGCGCACCGTCCAGGTTCAGGGTGAAGGCGCCACGATCCGCGTCGAGGCCGCCGGCGACGGCGCTACCGTCCAAGTCCAAACCGACGACGGGGCCACCGTTCAGGTCCAGTCCGACTCCGAGGCGACCGTCCAAGTTAAGTCCGAGGGGGGCGCCACGGTTCGTGTCGACGACGAGGACGCCCACGCCGGGCTAGACCTCCCGACGGCCATGATCCAGGGGTTCACCGAGACTGGACGTCAGCAGGAGGAGAAAGAAGCGGCACAAGCGGCAGCTCCTCAGCGTGACCTCAAGAAGATCATAGCCGTCGTCGCGGTCCTGATCCTGATCCCCGTGATCCTGCTCGGGCTGGCTCGCTTCAACGCCCAGGGGACCTTTAGTGAGCTCGAGACCAGCTACGCCGCGCTGATCAAGAGCAAGGACAAGCGCCCCGACAAGCTGCGCGCCCTAGCAACCGAAATGGAGGCCTTCGCCCTCGGAGATCCCTTCGCGGGAGGCATGGCGGACCGAGCTCAAGAGCTCAAGAAGAGCCTCGAGAGCGAGGCTGCGCGGATCGAGCGCGACGAGAAGGGCCGTCGCGAGGAAGCGGCCCGCAAGAAGAAGGCTGACGAAGATGCGCTTCGGATCGCGGGCGAGCGGAAGAAAGTTCTCGGAGAGTATCGGAAGGCCGAGCGCGAGGTCATTCGCATCGAGGACGACTCGCGCCAAGCCCAGAGCGAGGGCAGCTCCGAGGCCTCAGATCTCTGGCAGGCCTACGTAGACGCCGCCAAGAGGCTGATGAAGGACTACGCCCAAAGGCGCCTCGACCACAAGGACATCGACGAGCGGCTGAGCAAGATTCGGTTCCCGGTCTTCGTGACCAGCGACCCCTCGGGCGCAGAGGTGATCGTCAAGGGAGTCACGAGAGGACAAACGCCCGTCGTGCTTCGTGAGAGGCCGGGCACGATCGTGTCCGTCATTCTCCGTCGGAAGGGGTTCACGGACTCGGTGCGCGCGGGGACCGTCAAGGACGTGCTCTATCTCGACGCGGCCCTCGACCGCAGGACGCTCCGGGAGCCGCTCGAACTCGGGACTCACGCCGTGCGTTTCGGAGCCGGCAAGATCGCTGAGCCGATCCTGCCTATGACTCCCTTCACTCCGACCTCGAACGACCAACTCCTCTTCGTCGGCCACGGCGGTAATCTTCGGAGCTATTCACCGCAGAACGCGCGACAGGTTTGGGCCACCCAGCCCCAGCACGCAGTGGCGCGCTATGGGGACCCCGTCCCGGCCTTGATGCTGATCGAGGGCCGGGCTGTCCTCGTGGCCTCTCCCCTCGGACAGCTACGCGCGCACAGCCCAGGGAACGGGAGCTTGATCTGGCGGGTCGACCTCGACGCTCCCGCGACCTCGCCCCCGATCTTCAAGCGTGTGTTCGGCCTCGTGGCGGTCGGCACCGCCTCTGGCTCCGTCTACCTGATCAACGACGGCGGTGAGATCAAGTCCACGTTCCAGACGGAGAACCCAGTCGTTAGCCCGCCCTACTTCTACGGCGACCGGATTTGCGTGGTCGGCTCGACCGACAACCGGCTCTACGCGATCGAGTGGCGCGACGCCAAGGGCGAGCCTCGCCGCGTTCCGAAGGAGCTCTCGCGGCTCGACCTCGGCTCCGACGTGGTCGCCGGGCCCCAGCCTCTTGGCCCGAAGCTCGTCGTCGGAACGGCCAGCGGCCAAGTTCACGTGATCAAGATCTCGCAGCGAGGCAAGCTCACCCTTGAGACCAGCCTCGGTCCTGCTGGACCGGACCCTGTCGCTGGGATCGTGGTGGAGGGCGACTCGCTCTACTTCTCCGCAGGCAATCGCCTCACGTCCTACAACGCAAAGGGCAAGGCCCGTTGGAGTGAGCCCTTCGTCGTCAGCGCGACCCTCACAGCGCCCTACACGACTCTCGAAGGCGGCATGATCTATGTCGGTGACAAGGCCGGCACGCTTCACGCCATAGCGAAAGTCGACGGCGAGTCCCGCTGGCGGTTCCCGATTCCCGGCGAGGACAGCTCGATCGAGCGCCCCCCGGTCAAGGTCGGCGAGGAGCTGCTCGTGTTCTCTGGCGGCAAGATCTACGTCCTCGCCGCAGACTAAACCGCTCTGCCTTTGAGGGAGTAGGGGCGGGGTTTACCCCCGCCCAGCCCCCAGACCTTGCCGCTCGGCCTCTCTGGAGCCTCCCGCGCACTTAGCCGTCGCTACCTCAGGAGCTGTAAACCCCGCCCCTACAAAAACACGAACAACAATGCACGTTTCGAACCCAAGCGGTTTAGCTTCGCCCTTTCGCCGAGGAGCAGGGTTGGGCTCCTCAGTCCGCGTCGAAGCGCTGGGCGTGATAGCTGGCTCGGCCTGCCGCGTCCTGCTGCTCGAGGCGGAGCGTGAACAGGAGAGCGCTCGGGTCGACGCGAGTTGCGCCCCAGGTCAGCTCTTTGCCCGTCAGGGGGTCTCGAAGCGAGCCTATGAGCTCTGAGTTCGACTCGCGTCCGGAGAGCACGTAGCGGACGGTGTCTAGGAGCAGGCTCCCGCTGTAGGTCTCGGCGGCGGAGCGTTGCAGGATCAGCTTCGCGCCGCGGGGACCGTGATAGCTGCCGGCCCAAGGGTCGGTCGGTCGAGCGGCCTGAGGAGTCAGGCGGTAGGTGCGCCCGTCGGAGACCAAGATCAGGGCCTCGCCTTGCCGGGCCACGGTGAAGAACCCCTTGGCCTCGCCTTGGACGAGGGCTCCTCTCCATGCCTTCTCCTGCCAGCGGACGCTGACTGGGAACGAGCGCTTTCGGAGCGTGAGCGTGCCCTGGTAGAGGGTCGGCGTCTCGAGCTGCAGTGAGATCGAGACGCGGCGCTCGCTCCAACGGCCAGAGAGGGCACCCGGTGCAGCGAGGTCTGGCGACGGGGAGACCGTCGGTGAGCTGGCGGGGGTCGAACTCGGAGCAGGGAGCTGCGGAGAGGGCGTCGTCTTCGCGGCGGGCGAGGAGGGCTGAGTTGGACGCGCGGGCGGTGGCGTCGGCGAGGCCTTTCCTTTGCCGGCCGGGGGGCAGCCTGTGGCTAGGAGCGAACTCACGGCTAGGAGCAGGAGCTTGTTGGCGTGCGCTCGCCTCACCGGCGGCGCGTGCGAGGGTCGAGCTCGTCCTTGAGGCCGTCGCCGAGGAGGTTGAACCCGAGCACCGTCAGGAAGATCGCGAGGCCAGCGGCGGTGACTTGAAGGTTCCCGAGGGGACGCTTCTCCCAGCCTTGCTTGAGGATCAGGCCCCACTCTGGCGTCGTATACGGATCTCCTCCGAGGCCGAGGAAGTTGAGTCCCGCCACGTCGAGGATCGCGCTCCCCATGGTCAGGGTCCCCAAGACCACGATCGGGGCGAAGCAGTTGGGCAGGACGTGTCGGAACAGGATCCGGACGCGGCCAAAGCCGAGCGCTCGGGCAGCCGTCACGTATTCCTGCGTCTTGACCCGGAGCACCTCGGCGCGAACCTGACGCGCGAAGATCGGCGCGCCGACGAGGCCGACGGCGAGCACGAGGTTCTCGAGGCGGGCACCCAGGATCGCGATCGCAACCATGGCCAACAGGAAGCTCGGGAAGCTCATCGCGAAGTCGACGCCGCGCATCACGAGCAGGTCGACCCAGCCGCCCAGATAGCCCGCAGCAGCCCCCGCGATCGTCCCCAGGGTCAGCGAGAGGAGCATTGAGGAGAGCGCGATCCAGAGCGTGACACGTCCTCCGTGGACGATTCGCGCCCATACGTCGTAGCCTTGGCTGTCGGTGCCGAGGAGGTGCTCGGCTCCCTGGGGCTCGAAGCGCCCGAAGACGGTGTCTGGGGCGTGCTCCAGGACGAGCGGGCCAAAGACCGCGACCAACAGGATCAGGCTCGAGAGCACGAATCCGACCAGCGCAGGGCGGTGGTGGCTGAGGAAGGTCAGCCACCAGCGGAGGAGGCGGCGCCCGGTCGTGAGGTCTGAGGGGGAGCTCACTCGCGCGCGTCCCCGACGCGAGGATCGAGCCAGGCGTAGCTGAGGTCGACGACCAGGTTTAGGACGACGAACGAGACCGCCACGATCAGGACGCTCGCTTGGAGCGGCTTGATATCGCTCGCCAGGATCGCGTCGACGACGTAGCGCCCCATGCCAGGCCACTGGAAGATCGTCTCGGTCAAGACCGCGCCACCGATCAAGTAGCCGAGCTGAGTTCCGATCGTGGTCACGATCGGAATCGCCGCGTTTCGGAGCGCGTGCTTGAGCACGACGGCTCGCCCGGTCAGGCCCTTGGCCTTGGCGGTCCGAATGTAGTCCTGGACCAGGACCTCGCCCATGGAGGCCCGTGTGATTCGCGCAATGATCGCGGTCGGGACGCTCGAGAGGACCAGCGCCGGCAAGAGGAGGTGGCTGCAGACGTGGAAGAAGGCGTCGGCGTCGCGCCCGACCACGAGTGTGTCGTAGAGGAGGAACCCGGTCGTGCCCGGGGTCTCGGCCACGAAGGTGTTGAGCTCCCAAACGCTCGCGTTGAAGCGGCCACCCAGGGGGAGCCCGCTAAAGCCGAACAGGAAGTGCACAAACCCGAGGCCCAGCGCGCACCCCCCTAGGCCGAGCAGGACCCTCCCAGCAGGTCGGCCGAGGAAAGCCCAGAATCGTTTGCCGACGTACATCAACGGGCTCACGAGCAACAGGCCCCCGAGCGCTCCGGCAGAGTAGGGGAACCACCCGCCTCCGCTCGAGGCGAGCAGGGCTTGTCCCCGGGTCTCAAGCGCTCCGTTGTCCCCGAACAGAGCGACAGCCAAGAACCCGAGCCAGAAGATCGGCAGCGAGACCCCGACCAGGGCGACCGTCAGCCCGCCGACGTCCCACCAAGTCCGGGGGCGGAGGGAGGTCAAGATCCCGAGCCCGACGCCGAGCAGGATCGCGAGCAGGAGCGCGGTCAGCCCGAGCTCGATCGTGGCGGGCAGCGCCTTCTTGAGCTCCTCTGTGACCAGCACGTTGCTGACGTGAGAGCGCCCAAGGTCCCCCCGGGACAATGCGCCCAGGTAGCGGAGGAACTGAACCGGGAGCGGGTCGTTGAGACCGAGGCCCTCGCGGAGCTCGTGGGCCTTCTCGGCGCTGTAGTTCTTGCCGAGGAGCGCCGCCGCCGGATCCATGGGGAGGGCGTGGTGGAGCAGGAACACCGCCAGGACGACCCCCAAGAGGAGGACGCCTGAGAGGGCCAAACGACGAGCGAGGTAAGCCAGCACTGGGAGAGAGTCGAGCGGATCCGGCCGGGGCTACTTGGCGCTGAGGATCGCCTTGTGGAATCGGTAGTGCCCGACGCCGTCGACCTCGACCTTGGTCAGACGCTTGTTGTAGACGACGGCGGTCTTGGTGTTGACGAGGGGGACGTAGCCGGCGATCCGGGTTTGGAGGTCCTTCTCGAGCGCTCGGTAGGCCGCGATTCGCGCCTGGGGATCGCTCACCGCGCGGGCCGCCATGACTTGATCGTGGATCTTGGCGTCGAACACGCGACTGACGTTGCTGGCCGACGCCTTGCCCTCGGCCCCGTCTGCGAGCGGGCTGTAGAAGTTGTCGGGGTCGCCGTTGTCCGTCGTCCAGCCGATCAGGACGAGCTCGTATTTGCCGGTCTCGATCTCGGGAAAGAGGGCGTTCTTGTCCTTGCCCTGGACGGTCACGTCGAGGCCGATCTCCTTGAGCTGGTTTCGGATCGTGTCGGCGATCGCAGACGGAGCGGGCAGGTAAGGCCGCGCTTGGTTGGGGTGGTAAATCGTCAGCTTGCGACCTTCGGCGCCGGCCTCCTTGACGAGCTCCTTGGCCTTGGCGATTCGCTTGGCTCGGTCGTCGTCCCAGTCGGGGCAGTGGATCGAGGCGTCGTAGCTGGCCATGACCTGGGCCACGAGGCTAAACGTCGGGCGGGCAGTGTCTTCGTAGTGGGCGACGACGGGGCCACGCTCGATCGCGAGCGCGATCGCGCGACGGAGCGGGAGCTCCTTGGTCTTCTCATGAATCCCGCTGACTCCCAGGTAGCCCACGTTGGGAGACCACCAGGTCTTGAGAACGAGGTCTTCGTTCGAGCCCAGCTCCTTCCAGAGCTCGCGGGGGACGTCGTCGCAGAGGATCACGCCCTTGGCGCGCTTGATGTACTCGCCGCGAGCCGCCTTGTCTGCGACTTGCTTGAACACGATCGTCTCGACGGTCGGGGACCCCTCCCAGTAGCCTACAAAGCGCTTGAGCCGGGTGACCTTCGCGGCTGGATCGAAGCTTTCCAGCTTGAACGGGCCCGTCCCGGCGGCGTTTTGAGTCACGTGGACTTGGGCCTCCTCGGGCTTCATGGTCTTGGTCGCCTCCAGCAGCTTGGGGCTCACAATGCTTCCCGAGAACATGGAGAGCGAGCGGAGCATGACCGGCGCGACGGGGTTCTTGAGGGTCAGGGTCAGCTCGTGGCCCTTGGCTTCAATGCCGTCGAGGTCTCCGAACATGGTCCCGTAGGGGCTAACGGTCAGCTTGAATCCGCGCTCGAGGAGGCGGTCCAAGCTCAGCTTGCAGGCCACAGCGTCGAGGTCCGCCCCGTCGTGGAACTTGACGCCCTTGCGGATCTGGAACGTGATCGACTTGCCGTCGGGGGCCACGGTCCACGACTCCGCGAGCTCGGGGCGGAGGGCCTTCTTGAAGTCGTCTGGGTCGACGCGGACGAGGGTCTGGTAGATCTGAACGATCACCTTGACGTTTCCGCCGTCCGAGGTGGTGTGCGGATCGAGGACCTTGGCGTCGTCTGAGGTGATCACCTCGACGAGCGAGCTTTGATCGATCTTCTTGATTCCGCCACCCTCGCCTTGAGGGCAGCCCGCGGCGAAGGGCAGCAGGAGCAGAAGAGCAGGCAGGAGATTTCGAGTGCGCATGGGCACCTCCGGGGGCGGGATTCTATCCGCCTTCCCGGCCCGAGGCGGCTCTCGGTCCGACTCTCGCGCCGACGCCCTCCAGGTTAGCGGAGCGGGATTTCGACCCGGAACAGGGCACCCCGCTTGCCCTCCGAACCCGGCGCGTCGGCTGCTTGGCGATCTGCGAGCGTGATCTGGCCTCCGAGGAGGGTCCAGCCTTCTCTCAGGAGTGCCAACCCAAGGCCGCTCCCCGGCGTCGAGCCCTCGGCCTGGGTGAAGGACTCAGGCGCCCCGATCGGGGCGTCCAAGCCGGGGCCGTCGTCTTGAACTTCGAGCAGCGCGCGAGTCCCGCTCAGCAGGCTGAGGCGCACGACGACGCGCGTCGCGCCCTCGGCGTGCTTGAGGGCGTTGCTGAGGAGCTCTGTGACCGTGTCGGCCGCGAGGTCGACAGCGGCCTCGCGCTCGAGGTCTCCAAGCTCGAGCTCGAGCTCGAGGCCAGCTTCTCGCAGCGCCGGCCGGAGCGCCTCGGCGGCGTCTCCCAGGGCGGGAACCAGCGGCCCCCACCGAGCCAGGTCGGCGGCCTCCCAGCTCTCCCAGCGGAGCGTCCGCAGCAGGCGGCGGATCGTGCGCGTTAATCGCTCCTGTTCGCGGACCACGATCGCGAGGCAGCGCTCGCGAGCTTCGGGGTCGCTGGCCGAGCCGGTCTGAATCGTCTCGGCGGCTGCGCGCAGGAGGGCGAGCGGGGTTTGCAGCTCGTGGGTGGCTCGGACCAGGAACTGATCACGCACCAGGGCCCGCTGGGCTCGGCGTCGGACCCGGCGGGCGCTCGCCATGAGGCTCACGACCAACGCTAGGAGGAGACCGAGCACGAGCGCGCTGAGGAGGCCGGTTTGGATCCGCAGGTCGCGGCTGACGGCGCTCCGATCGGCGAATCCGACTCCGACGCTCCAGCTCGCGAGGGGCGGAAAGAGCGGCGTCTGAGCTCGCGCTCGGAAGGTCGTCGGCTCGGGGTCCCCCTCAAGGAGGAGGACCGCTGCGTAGCGGCCCGCGCCGGCTTCACTCAGGGCGGGCCCGATCACTTCTCGCTCGACGTGTTTGAGGTTCCACTCCACGAGCAGTCCTTCGCCGGGCGTGCCGGCGGGGAGGTAAGACGCGGCACGTCCGCCGCCGGCCTCGCTCAGCGAGAGCGTCGTCGCCCCCTGGTGGCGAGCGAGCGCCTCGAGCCAGGCCGCTGGTGGAGGGGGCACGCCTTCGCCGACCTGTCCCTGTTTGACGGACCACTTTGTTCGGGCGAGGGCCCCTGCGGTTCCTCCTCGGAGCCTCTCCTCCAGGGTCCGCTGAACCCGAAGCGTGATCGTCTGGGCGCGGGCTGAGCACTCGGCGCGGCGAGCCTCCTTGGTCAGCTCCTTGCTCCAGAGCGCGAGACCGAGCGCGAGGGCAGCCAACGCGGCCCCGGCCGCGAGGGTCACCCAGGACGTGCGGAGTCCAGCTTGAGTCATGGGACGAGCCTACGTCGCTCGAGTCGGTGGCGAACTTGCGACCAGCCGGTTCGTTGGTCATGCCGGCCGGAGAGGAGGAGGTGCGTTCGATCTGGGCTGAGCCAGATCCGATCGACATGGAGCGGCCTCGCCCAACCCAGGAGTTGGCGTGGGGAGCCCTTGAGCGGGACCGCAAACACGCGGAACTCGGTCCAATTCTCGAATGTGCCCCACACCAACAGCCGCTCAAGCCCCAGCCAGACTGCCCCGCGGGGGTCGATCCCGCTCGGGCTCCAGGCCCGGGCGTGAGCTCCGAACTGGGCGCGCTCCCTCGCCGGCCGCTAGGAAGCCTGACAAGGAGGGGTCGACTGGCTCTGGCTCGCCAGGGGAGGCGGGGCCGATCGTGAGGGGGGTCTCGGTGCCGCTCGCGAACTCGAGCGCCACGACCGGGTCGGGTCGAGGTCGGAGGACCGGAACGGGGTCCGACCCTTCTCGCGTCCACTTGAAAGCTGGGTTCTCGCTGTAGCCGATCCCGAGCACTCGGGTGCCAGAGGAGTCGAGGCAAACACCTCCGTAAACCCGCGCGTTTTGTCGGGATAGGACGTGAAACTCGCCTGGCTGAACCTCTGCGGCCAGGCTCAAGAGCGCGAGTTCGCGCGCGAGGGCGGGCGCCTCGGGTCGGTTGGGCCAGTCACGCAGGAAGGAGCGGAGGTGGTCGACGACTTCGAGGGGGACCTCTCCTCGGAGACGGGCGACCTTGGCTCGAGCCGTGACAGCCGCGTATTCCTCGGCCGCGGCGCGGAGGCGGGTCAGGTGGGGGGCGTAGGCTGGGTCCTTGGCGAGCTTGGTGAAGCTGGCCTCGAACTCGGAGTCGTCGAACGAGCCGAGCGACTGGATCTGGGCCTGGAGGTCCGCCGGGGCTCCTCCCCAAGCGCCTTGGGACGGCGGAGGTGAGCCTTCCTCGCGAGTCAACGTCGCGCCCGCGCCGGCAGCGAGCGCCACCACGCTGAGGGCGA
>JAESQQ010000712.1 GCA_016765095.1 Planctomycetota bacterium
ATTCACTTTCCGTAGCATAAGGGTTCAGTTGAGCGCCATCAAGCGTAAACACATGTGTAAACTCATGTAGCAGTGTTTCTAAGGCGAGAAGGACGCTCCGACCTAAACCGGCGAAGTGACTGCTGGCCTGGAGAAACCTGGGGACGAGCCGAACCGAGCTGCCGTGTTTGCGCCGCCCCGGCGCTACTCCGAACTGTAGGCTCGAATCGTTCCGTCGGCTAGCAGGACCAACCAACCACGCGCAGAGACGTGCATGCCTTCGACCCTCTCGTGGACGGGGACAGAATACAGCTCCCGGCGAGTCTTAACGCCGTAGACCCGGAGGGTTCCCCCCGGTCCCTTGAGGTGGTTTCCGAAGGAAAACAGCCGCCCCGCCCAGAACGCCAGTCGCTTTACGCTGTTCTCTGTGGCGGCGGGATTCCCGAATCCGCTCAGGGCACGGTTGTCCTGCAGCCCCTCGACGTTAGCGCCCTCGAAGTACCCTTCGGACACCAGGCGCCGCCCCACGCGACGAAAGAGCTGAAGCTCCCGCCGGCCACCGATCGCGACGAGCGACGCGTCTTCCGAGAACGCCACGATCGGCACCGAGTAGCGCTGCACCGCGTCGGCTAGCTCTCCCGAGCCGAGGTCCCACAGTTGAACGGCCACCGAGTCGCCTGACCCCGCCTCGAACACGCCGACACCGACACCCAGCCAGCGGCCGTCGGCCGAAACGTCCAGGCACTGCACGACCCCCCCCTGGGTCTCGAGGCGCCGTAAGACGCGCCCCTGTTCCAGGTCCACCATGGCGATCGCTCCGTCCGAGAGGGCGACGACGATCGTGGCGGTGCCTGGGACGAACTCAGCGAACGCGTCCTTGGGCAGCGTTCCTCCCAGCGGAGTGCGCCGAGCGACAGTCGGATGGTTTAGGTCGGGGACGTAGTCGACGGTGCTCGTGTTGACACAGGCGATACTCCGCTGGTCTGCCGAGAGGCACGAGATCACGAATTCGAGATTCGTCGCCCGCACGAGCTCTGTCCCAACCCACAGGCAGAGTTGAGGCGGACCGCGTCGCTGGGAGGAGAGGAAGCGACCCTCCCCGAGCCAAGCGATCCAGGTCCTTCCGATTCCTTTGCCCTCGACGAGTGGGTGGTGAACTTCGAAGCGCGGAACGACGCGCTCGGCGACCGCGAGCAGGGCGCGTGCCTCTGCGCCCTTGGGGTGGCCGGGGTAGCTCTCCAGCCAGTTCGTGACCCGCGCGGAGCGAACGTCAGCCGCCTCGATCAACGCGACGTTCCGCAACGCCCGGTCTCCCTTGAGGACCTCCGCTGCGGTCAGCGCCCGCCGCCGAGGCGGCTCGACGAGAGGTGCCTCAAGTGCCTCGTCGAGCCTGGGTGTTGGTCCCAGGCTTATCACGCTGCCAATCGTCAGCACCCCCAAGAGCCCGATCACCAAGGCCAGGATTCGGAGGGCAGGTCCAGCGATTGATCTGCGGCGCGAGCCCGATAGCGCCTCGGCGAGGGCCTCGGCCAGGGCGCCGCCGTCGGGGTATCGATCGCCCGGATCAAGGGCGAGGGCTCTCATCACGACCCCGTTCAGCTTCGGCCACACGGTGGCGTCGAGCTTCGACGCAGGCACAACGTCGCCGCTGGACGCGGCGACGGCCACCTCGTAGAGGTTGCCACCGTTGACCGGGAGCGTCCCTGTCAGGCCCTCGTAGAGCATCACTCCGAGAGAGTAGACGTCGAGAGGCGGCCCGTGGACCTCTCCACGGAAAGCCTCGGGGGCCATGTAGTGCGGCGTGCCTATGATCGCGTCGCTGCGCGTCAGCCTCTCCGCGGTCTGGGCCCAAGCCACGCCAAGGTCGGCGACACGCACCAGACCCTCCCGGTCTACAAGCACGTTGTCCGGCTTCAGGTCGCGATGCACGATCCCATGGCTGTGGGCGAACCCCACCGCTTCGGCCACCTCCTTGATTCGCTCGAGGAACACCTCGCGGCCGCCCTCGACTCCGGGCTCGACCCTGAGGGGGCGGCAGCCTTCGACGAGCTCGTAGACGAGATACGCGATCCGCCCCGCCTCGCCTGCCGCGTGGACCTTCACGATCCCAGGATGTGAGAGGGCGGCTGTCAGCGTTCCCTCCCGGTCGAGAAGCCGCCTCCGAGCCGCAGGTGAGGCGTCTTCGATAATCTTGAGGGCGACAAGCCGTCCCGAGCGGTCGCGCGCGCGATAGACCGTGCCCATGCCTCCGCGGCCCAATTCGCCGAGGATCTCGAACTCGGCAGCAAGAGCCCCGATCCGGTGAGACGGTAGGTTACTCATCAACCTCTCCGAGCCCAGTCTAGATTAGTCGAGGATCCCCAGCCCGACGAGGCGGGCCTCCTGGATCGCCGTCAGGGTCTCGCGGAGCGCGTGGCGGGACTTCTTCAAGCTCTCCTCGTCCTCCTTGCGCTGCTTGCGGAACTCGGCGAGGAGCGCCGCGACGGCCGCGGCGTCCTCGAGCTTGGCGACTTTCTCCAGGTAGACGGCGCGCCGCGTCTGGCCTTCCTCACGAAGGATCCGGCGAGTCTGCAAGACGCCGTCCACGAGCGGACTCAGGACGGCCGCCTCCTCGTCGCTAACCGCCAACACCTTCAGCGCACGCTTGCGCAGCTCGTCGTCCCGCTCCTCGTCTCGCCCCTTGTCGCCGCCGCGCTCAGTGTTCTTGTTCTTGGTCCGACTGGATCTCCCGCGCCAGGCCTTGTATTGGTCCTTCGACAGGACCACTTTCATCTTCGTCACGAACCGGGCGCGCAGCTTCCGATCGAGCGCCTTGCGCATGGACCGGTCGAGGGTCCCCTCGGCCCGGAGCTCCTCGATCAGGGTCCTGCGCTCTCTCTTGAGGGTCTTGGCGAGATCGCCCAGCGCCTTGAGCTGGCCCTTGTCGGCGCCAAGGGTCTCCATGGCGTCGAGGCTGAAGCCGCGAGGAAGATAGCCACCCCCCTTCTTCTTACCCTTCTTCTTGGGCTTCGCGTCCCTCTTCTCTGGGGTCGGCTTCTCGGGGCCGTCGGCGTGGGTGAGCGCCGGAATCGCCAAGACCGCGGTGAACAGGACGATATGCAGTGTCTTCATTCCAGGCTCCTCGCCCCAGGGTAGGCAGCGAGCCGAGCGAATTCCAGCGCGGCTCAACGAGCGCTTAGCTCGAGGACGCGCAGAGCTCGCGGTAGATCGCCTCATAGCGCTCCGCGAGGCGTGGATACGCGAAGCGCTCCTCTGCCCCGACCCGAGCGGCCTTCCCCATGGCGTCTCGCGCCGAGCGGTCCGACGCGAGGCGCAAGAACGCGTCGCGGAGGTCACAGACTTCACCGGGGACGACTAGGCCGTCGAGCTCGTGGCGGACGAGCTCGGGGAGGATTCCGCGCGCCGTGACGATCGCAGGCAAGCCGAGCGCGAGGGCCTCGCGCACGGCGCGGCAGGTCCCGTCCGAGCCTGGGACCATGAACACCTTCGCGTCGCAGCTGGCGAGCGTCGCCACGTAGTCCTCCCCAGACACATAACCCGCGAAGTGAATCGACTCTTCGAGCCCCCGCTCGCGGACGGGTCCTCGCGCGACTTCTTCCTGGTTGGTTCCGCGCCCGACGATCACAAGGTGCAGCCGCGAGTCGCGGGCTTGGGCTTGCTGGAAGGCCTCGAGCAGAACCTCGAACCGTCGGTGGGTCTGCATCCGAGCCACGATCCCAAAGCAGATCCCCTCGGCCGGGACCCCCAGGACCTCTCGCCGCGAGCCGAGGTCGCGAGCAGGATCGAAGCGCACGGTGTCGATCGGCGGGGGCATGTAGCTCACCCGGGTCGGATCGAGGCCGTAGTCCCCGGCCCGCGCGCGGAGCTCACCCGCCACAGCCTCGCTGTGACACACCAGACGATCCGCGCTCGCGAACGCGGCGCGCCTCCGGCCCGTGGGAGGAGGCGCCTCGCCGTCGTAGACGGTCCGCACGAGGGGGATCGGGCGCCCTGAGCGCTCGATCGCGAGTCGAGCCACGTAGTGATCGCCCGCGAGGTGGCAGTGGATCAAGTCGACCTCGCCCTCGCGCAGGAATCCTGCGAGCGAGCGAACGTCGAGGAACGAACGGAGCGGCCCAATGTGCTTGGGCAGCCGCAGGCCCGGGATCTCGACCTCGGCCAGGCCCCGCTCGCGAGCCAGAATCTGGAGCCAAGCGTCGCGATAACGCGTCTTGCGCGGGTTCGCCGAAACGAAGCGAACCGGGAGCCCGAGCGTCTGCTGGGCGCGGGCCGTCTCGAGCGCGAGCTCAGCCGGACCCGTGATCTTGTGGTTCGCGAAGAGGTGGAGGACCTGGCGCATGGCTCCTAAGCTGCTTTCCGGAGTAGGGGCGGGGTTTACCCCCGCCCGAGCGGTAAGGCATGTAGCGAGAGCAGGCGGGGGTAAACCCCGCCCCTACAAGATCCCGAGACAGGCAAACCCGAAGCGGTTTAGCGGGCTCGCACGATCATGACGCCGTAGGGAGTCACGATCGGCGCCGAGACCTGCCCCGGCTCGAGGCGAAAGGCCGGCTCAAAGCTGGGGTCGTTGTCCTTGCGAACCAAGGTGTATTCCCGGACCGCGACGTCGCTAAAGCGAGTCGCGAGGGCCTTGAAGTCTGCCCCGACCAGGCGCGCGTGGGCCTCTGCTCGCTTCCCAAGTTCGAGGGCCGTGGCTTGATCGAGGTCGCACTCCGCCTTGACCCGCTCGCACCCCTTGAACTGAATGCAGAGCACCTCGACGCGAACTCGGTCCTGGAGCTTGGCCCCCGTCAGGAGCGGGATCGTCGTCTTGTCGACAGCCCCTTCCGCCGCCGGAATCGACTTCTTACCGACGCCAATTCGAAGGATCGTGATCCGCTCGATCACCAGCGGCTTGAGCGGCTTGTCTTGCTCGCCCGTCTCGGTCAACCCGAGCTTCTTGAGCACGTCCTGGCCCTTGATCAAGCGCCCGAACACGCTGTGGAGTCCGTCCAGGTGCGAAGTCGGGCGAAGTGTGAGGAAGAACTGGCTCCCGTTGGTGTTGCCGGTCCCGCTCCAAGGCGTCTTGCCCCGATCCGAGTTGGCCATCGAGAGGACGCCCGCGGCGTCGTGAGTCAGCGAGCGGTCGAGCTCGTCCCGAAACGCGAAACCGGGGCTCCCGCTACCTGTCCCCAGCGGACACCCACCCTGGACCATGAACTTCTCGATCACGCGGTGAAACACCAGCCCGTCGTAGAAGGGCCGCTTGACCCACTTGTCGGTCTTGTCCTTGAAGGCCTTGGTGCCCTCGGCCAAGCCGACGAAGTTCGAGACCGTGCGGGGGGCCTTCTTGTAGGCCAGGCTGAGAAGCATCGTCCCCGCCGAGGTGCGCACCTCGGCGTAGACGCCAGGCTCGAGGGCCTTCTTGTCCCCCGCGTCCTGAGCCTGAGCCGTGCTCAACAGCGCCAACAAGAGACCCAAACAGATCGGCAGCGAACGCATGGCGTCCTCCTTCTGAGGTGAGGTCGAGCAGTATAGGCCGAGAGACGTTGGCGGGCGCGCTCTACTCGCCAGGGGATCGCTGGGGCGCGGGGGTCCCCGCAGCCCGTCGAGCGCGGGCGTTCTCGAGCGTGCTCTTGACCATTCGGCGGCGAGGGTCACTCGACTTCAGTCGCTCCAGAGCGCCGCGCGCTGCCAACTCGACTTCGTCCCATTTCTCCGCCTTGGCGGCTGCCCCCATCCGCATGATCCAGGCGTTGACCAGGTTTGGGTCGCATTGGAGCGCTCGCCGCGAGAGCTTGAGCGCCGTCGGCCCGTCTCCTTGCCGGAGGCGAATCATGGCCAAGTTGTTCCAAGCCATGGCGTGGCTCGAGTTGATCCGCAGCGCAGCCTCGCAATCGGCGATCGCACCCGGGACGTCTTGGCCCTTGAGCCGGACGAAGGAGCGATCGACGTAGAGGTCAGCGTTCTTGGGGTCCACTCGGATCGCGGCCGTCAAGGACCTGAGCGCCTTGCGGGGGTTGCCCGCCCGCATCTGGCTGCGCGCCTCGGCCTGCAGACGCCGGGCCTCCTGGGGGCTGTCCTGCGGGGGCCGTTTCCGCTCGCGTTGTTGCTCGGCTCGCTTTCGGGCGAGTCGAAGGCGGAGCCGACCGAGCTCCTCGTTCGCCGCCTCCAGCTCCTCGGAGCTGGCGCTGGCGCGCTTGAGAGCGGAGGCCTTCTCTGCGGTCAAGGCGGCCTCACGCTCGGCGAGCTTCCGATTCAGATCCTTGGCTTCGCCGAGGTCACGCTTGAGCTGAGTCCCGTCGGACTCGGCGGTCGCGAGGCGGGTTCGAGTCGAGGTCAGCGGGATCCAAGCCCCGACCAGGGCCACGGCCGCCCCCGCGAACCCCGCCACACTGATCCAAGCTGGGTGGACTCCCCCCGCGCGCTCCCCCATTGGATCTCCTCCTCGCCCCCAGCCGAGTATCCGCTACCCAACCGTGAAGGGCAAAAACGAAGCAGCCAGATCAGCGAGCGGGGAGCACCTTGAGCCACTTCTCGGCCTTGAGCTTCTCGCTGTAGGTTTGGAGGTCGGTCCGCAAGCTCGTGATCTCTGTCACGTCGAGGGAGAGATCAGGGTGTCGCTTTCGCTTGGAGTCGATCTGGTCCAAGCGCGAGAGGGCTCGCTTGACCAGACGCTGCGACTTGCCCGTCGCCTTGCGCCACGCGGCACCACTGTCGGTGAAGGCGTGAGTCTGCGGGTCGATCATGTAGCGCTGGGCGCGCGGGTCGACGCGCTGAATCTGCGCGAACAGCTTCTGGAGCTCCTTGGTGTCCTTCTCGAGCGTCTTCTTCGCCTGGCGATAGGCCTTGCCGGCCTCGACCAGCGGATCCTCGAAGCGCTTGACCTTCTGCGCGTCGACCTTGTAGTGGCGAAGGATCCCCGCCAGGTCGGGCACCACAGCCCGGGCGAGGTGAGCCCGAACCGCCTCCTTGCTCGTGAGAGTCAGGACTTGGCCCGGCTCACAGATCACCCGGACCAACTCGAAGCTGACTTTGGTCGCCTTGGCGCGCTCCGCGAGGCTCTTGAGGGAGCGGGCGCTCACGAAGCGCTGCTCGCCGCCGAGCTTGATCTCAGCCGCGCCAACGGTCACGTCAACCATGGCCAACGCGACCGCCGGGGGGTGCCCCTTGGCCTCCGCCGTCGCGCGGATCTCAGCCCGCCAGGCAGACTGGAACTTCTCGTTGACCGCCTTGGGTCCCGACGCCGTCGGCTGGAAGGCCACTGCGGCCCCGATCGCCTGACCGGGAGCCATCAAGATCAAGTCGCAGCTCGTCGAGAAGTAGGCCGCCGCGCTGTGCGCGCCGCGGTGGTTGCCGCTCACGTAGGCGATCGTCTTGATTCCCTTGGGCACCTGGAGGTTGAGGCGCACGAGGGCGCGCGCGACGTCGATTCGCCCCCCGGGTGAGTTGACCACGTAGATGATCAGCTTCGGTTTGGCTGCGATCGCGAGCTTGAGGGTGCTCGCGAGCTCCTTGGCGGTCCGGAGATGCGTAAACGGACCTTGAATCGGGATCACGCAAGCCTGGATCGAGCTGTCCTCCTCGACGATCTCAACGACGTCGCTGAGCTCGAAGCTCATCGTGGCCCCAGCTCGTGTGAGGTGGACCTTCCCGGCCTTCTCGTCGACGGTCGCCTCGCCCTCAATGACGCGGCCGTCCTTGAGGACGATCCGATCCCCAAAGGCGGGAGCTGCCACCAAAGTCAGGACCAGCGAGGCCCAGACAACGAACCAGCGCACACTCATTCTCACCTCCCCCTTGAGCCTACCCAATCGAGGGACCCCTCGCGCACGCTCACTCCCCCAACGCTCGCTCGATCAGTCGCCGAGGGAACTCGCCGCGGGCGCTCAGGGCGAGGGCCCGCTGGAAGTCTCTCTGACCCCCAACGCCCGTCAGGCGGCGCCCCAAGCCAAGCAGATAGCGGGCGTCGTTGCGCTCGTCCGGCTCAGCCAGTCGGAGCGCGAGCTCGACGTCTTCGGCCGAGAGGTCTCCGGCGAGAAACCCGCAGACTCGCGTCTGCCAGGCCAGCGGGCCCCAGCGAGGACCGGTGCTAGCCGCGCGCCGCCAGAGCTTGCGGGCGGCGGGAAGGTCGGCGTCAGACAGAGCGACTCCGGCCCAGAGCCCAAGCCCGAGGGGAAGCGGACCCTGACCGACCTCAGCCACGAGCGCCCGATACTCGTGGCGAGCGCCTTCTCGGTCGTTGGCAGAGAGCAGGACACGCGCCCTCAACCCGCGCGGAACGGACCGCCGCGCGGGAGAGCTGGCCTTGATCAGGCTCGCGAGGGCAGCCTCAGCCTCGGCGAGTCGGCCCAGGCGAAGGAGCGCGCTGGCGAGACGCAGACGACGCGGGTCGGTAGGGGCGAGGGAACCGTAGAGACGCTCGACCCAAGCCCAGGCGACCGCAGGCTCGCCCTCGTCAAGGAGCGAACTCAGCGTCCCGAGTTCAGCCCGCTCCCGGAGCCGACGCGGGAGGCGCGCGCCGACCTCGAGGAGTTCGTTGTAGCGCCGCCTCGCGGCGCTGTGATCGCCCGCGACTCGCTCCATTCCCGCCAGCGCAAGCAAGACCTCAGCGTCGTCTGGGTCAGCCCCCAGGCGCCTCGCGAGGAGCAAGCGCGCCGAGTTCGGTCGCCCCGCCCTCTCGAGCTCGCGCGCTCGCGCAAGCACGGGGCCGCGATCCCTAGGCGCGAGGGCAGCGGCGCTCCCGAGCGCGGCGATCGCCGCTAAGCCATGACCCGGCCCGGGCCACTCTGCATAGAGGATCCCGAGCGCGAAGTGGTCGCCCGCGTCGGCCCGAGGCCCACGCGCCGCCGCTCGCGCCGCCTCGAAGGCCACCGAGAAGCCCTCCATCTCCGCCCGCTTCCGAGCCACCAAGGCCCGCGCAATGAGGTTCTTGGGGTCCAGCCCCGCGAGCTGATTCAGCGCAGCCAAGGCCGGTCGAGCCTCGCCTCGTGATTGGTGCGCGTCGGCCAGAACCTGGAGCGCGACGACGAGACGGTCGGCGTTGCGGCTGCGCTCGCTGAACCGAGTCATGTGGGAGATCACGCGGGGAGAGTCACCGCTCAAGAGCGCGCCCATTCCCAGGAAGTAGTCAATCGAGACGTCGTCGGGGCGCAGGACCGCCGCGCGCTCGAGGTCGGGCCGGGCCTCCTCGGCGCGG
>JAESQQ010000713.1 GCA_016765095.1 Planctomycetota bacterium
GCACGGCCTCCAAGAGCCGCGCCGCAGCCCCCGCCACGCGATCTGGGACCTCAGCGCAGGCCCGCGTCAGGGCGCTCTGGTCTGCCGCACTCAAGCCTTGGCTGTGGAGGGCCGCGACCGCTCCGACCAGCGCCGCGCGTCCCTCCTTGGGCCAGGCAACCCGAGCGCTCGGCCCAGGAGCTAGGCCCCAGCCCCCGCTCCCCGTCGAGAGGAAGGCCGTCCCAGCCCGGGCCAAGTCGGCCAGGCTCCGCGCGCCGAGCGCCGTGTCCGCTGCCCGCTCGGCCGCAGGCGCCAACCCTCGCCAATCGGCCCAGAGGGCCTCAAAGGCGGGCAAGCGATACTTCCCAGCCCCCAGGGGCCGATTGCTGGCCAGCTGGGCCCCCTTCCCAGAGAGACCCCCCGCAGCGAGCGCCTCGCCCCAGGGCGCGTCGGGGGCCGCCTGGGCCAGGAGCGCGCTCAGGACGAGGCCTGCGAGGGCCAAACAGGCTGTCCCTCGCCCCACGACTCGTCCTCCTCGATTCGGGGATCCCATCACGCTCGCCTCCGCTTGACCCAGACCCTACGTCCCCCAAGCCACGCTTGCCCGGTCGCGGAAACGGGCCTATGCTCCGCCGCTCAGCGGAGGAGCCTCCATGGACGCCGACGTCCGGTTTGGGCAAATCGCCCTTTCGCACGACTTGATCACCAAGAAGCAGCACACCCAGGCCTGGAAGGTCCTCAAGGACCTCCGCGGTAAGGCCAAAGGGAAGCGCGGGAAGAAGGGTAAGGTGCCCCGCTTGGTTGACGTTCTGGTCAAGAAAAAGCACCTCACGGGCCGCCAAGCCAAGAGCCTGGAGAACGCCCGCGTCTACCAGCAGGCTCGGCTCGAGGACAAGCTCTACGCGCGAATCGTGCTCAAGAGCAAGTTCTCCAAGCCCAAGCGGGTCGAGAAGGGCCTCCAAGCCCAACGCGAGAGCTACCTCGACGGGGACGACTTGATCCGCCTCAGCGAGTATCTCCTCGACAAGAACTACCTGACCGAGGAGCAAGACGAAGCGATCCAAGACGTCCTGACCGAGCTCGACGTCGAGAAGTTCATGGGCGGCCGCTCGAAGAAGGGCTCAGGCTCAGGCTCGGGCTCGAGCGCCGAAGTCGACCTCGACGTCGACGAGAGCGACGACCTCGGCTCGGACGAGAGCGTGATCTCCCTCGACAGCGACGACGACGTCGGCGACCGCGACGACCTCGAAGAAATCGAGGAGCTCGACCTCGACTCGCTCGACAGCGGCTCGGGCAGCGACGAGAACATTGACGACGCGCAATCCATGGCCGACCTCGACTCCGAGATCGACGGCGCGCTCTCGGGAATCGACGAGGACGAACTCGAGCTCGACAGCGATAGCGACGAGACGAGCGACAGCAGCGACGATCCGCCTCCGCACGGGCTGAGCAGCGACGACCTCGGCAGCGACGAGGACCTCGACGCGGGGAGCGACGACGATCTCGACGACGACCTGAGCGACGACCTCGGCAGCGCGATCTCCCTCGACTCGGAGGACGTGGCCGCCGCGAGCGGCCGCCGCCCCAAGGCCAAGGCCAAGGCCAAGGCCAAAGCCAAGGACAGCGACTTCGACATCAGCGACATAGACCTCGACGACGACTGAGACCAGGCGCGGCTCGCCGCGACCCAGCTCAGGTTGACTTCGTCTCGAGAGGACGCGCGTGGTAGAGATCGATCACCGAGATAAGCTCAAGAACCGTCTGGGGGCGCTCGTCCACCACTCGACGGTCAGCTTCGCGATCGCGATCTTGATCGTGCTCTCGGTCTCGCTCGTCGTGGTCCACTTCGCGCTCCCGCTCACGAGCCCGCTCCAGACGCCGATCGAGATCGTGCAGTGGGTGATCACGGCGGTGTTCGTCGTCGAGCTGAGCCTCAAGGCCTATGTCGCGCCCAGCCGGAGTCGATTCCTCGCCCAATACTGGATCGACATCATAGCGACCCTCCCTTGGACCCAGAGTCTGCGCGCCCTGCGTGTGCTCCGCCTCCTGCGCGTGTTCCGAGTCGCGGTCATTTTCTCGCGCCGGATTCGCTTCGTCTCGAACTTGTTTCGGAGCGCGATCGGCGAGTACATCGTGCTCGGCCTGATGATGCTCACGCTGCTCTCCTTTGGGACCTTCGCGCTCTGGGTGACCGAGAACCGCGCCCGCGAGAAGCAGGTCAAACATCAGAATAACGCGCTCTCAGCGGACCTCCTCGACGTCGAGGTCCCCCTCGGTCTAGCCGCCCCCAAGGTCCCCGGCCAGGCAGAGTTGGTCGGAATCGCACCGACGACGAGCGAGCTCCACCACCGGTTTAGCCGGGCCGAGAGAGAGCTTCACAGCAGCAAGCTCAAACACCGAGAGCACGAGCGGATCGCTCAGCTCCTGGCTCGAATTCACACCAGGCTCCCCAAGCAGGCGGGACGCGGGCACGACTCCAGCGGCCAGGACCTAGCGGAGTTCGAGAACTCGTTCTGGGCGACGACTTTCTTCCTCGTCGCGACCGAGCCCATGATCGACGTGCCGCGGACCAACATCGGGCGATTCATCGTGCTCGCGGTCATGTTTGGTGGGCTGACGACCTTCGCCCTGTTCACTGGGATCGTGACCGCCCTTATGGTCAATCGCCTCAAGCGGCGAATGGAGATTGACGACATGGATCGTTTCCAGCTCAACGACCACATTGTGATCTGTGGGTGGAACCGCCTCGTCCCCCTGATCATTGACGAGATCGGCTCGACCCCCTCTCAACGCGACACAGCGGTCGTGGTTGTCGCGGACCTCGACGAGGCGCCTGAGGCAGTCACCAAGGCCCGCGAGGCGCGGCTCTACTTCGTGCGTGGCGACTACACCAAGCCCGAGACCCTCGAGCAGGCCCGAATTCCCTACGCCAAGCGCGCGATCATTGTGGCCGACACGACGATTCCTCAGCGCTCCGACCAGGACCGAGACGCGAGGACGGTCCTCGCGGCCCTCATGATCGAGCGCATGCAGCCCGAGATTTACACCTGCGCCGAACTCCTAAACCCCGACAACGAGGTCCACCTCCGCGCGGCTGGGATCGAAGAAGTCGTCGTGACGAGCGAGGCCGGCGGGCACCACCTCGCCATGGCGGCGCTCCACTTTGGCCTCGCCAACGTCCTCAACGAGCTCATGACGGGCAAGGTCGGCGACACACTTCGCAAGCTCACGATCCCCCCGGATTACGTCGGGATCACGTTCATAGAGGCCGTCGAACGCTACAAGCGCGAGAAGAACGCGCTCCTGATCGGTGTCGAGATCGCAGGTCAGGACGGGCCCCGAGCCGAGGGCTATGCGATGCGCCTCAACCCCGAGAGCGAACTCACACTCGGTGAGCGCGACAACTTGGTCGTGATCGGCGCCGCCCACTAACTCCCACGCGAACCGATGCCCTGCCTGCTGCGAGGGACTCCGCGCCCGGGCGGGAGCGCCGCCCGGGCCTTTCCTCACCCCCCTTCTCTTGCTCCAATCCCTCCCCTAGAGCCCTGGAGGGCCCGCCATGCCTCGCTCGCTTCCCCTGATCCCGCTCCTCGCCCTGCTCGCCCTCTGCGCGCCCGCTCAGGCCGAGGACTCCCCCCTCCACGCCGGCCCCATGCAGGGCTACGTGGCGGAGCGCTCGGTCGCGCTCTGGGTCCAAACCAAGCGCAAGACCAAGTTTCAATACCGCTACTGGCCCGAGAACGCGCCCGCGAAGGCGCTCCTGACGCCTGAGAAGAGCACCCACCGCGAGGCCGACTACTGCCGGACCACGGTCCTCGACGGCCTGACGCCCGGCGTCCGCTACCGCTACGAGCTCTACCTAGACGGCAAGAACGTGCCTCGGCCCTACGCGCTCACGTTCACCACCCGCCCGCTCTGGCGCTGGAGGACCTCTCCTCCCACGGTCACGCTCCTCATGGGCTCTTGCGCCTACTTCAACGAGCCCAAGGTCGATCGCCCAGGGAACTCCTACGGCGGGCAAGAGGAGATCTACGAGTCCATGGCCAAGGTCAAGGCCGACGGCATGCTCTGGCTCGGAGACAACGTCTACTTCCGCGAAGTCGACTGGACGACGAAGGAGGGCCTCGCGGCTCGCTATCGCCACGACCGGAGCCACCCCAAGCTCCAAGCGCTGTTGGCGGCCATGCCCCACTACGCGACCTGGGACGATCACGACTTCGGCCCCAACGACAGCGACGGGACCTACCCGCTCAAGGACGAGGCGCTCAAGCTCTTCAAGCGCTACTGGCCCGCGGTGACCTACGGCATGCCGAAGGTCCCCGGCGTGTTCCAACAGTTCCCGATCGCCGACGCCGAGATCTTCATGCTCGACGACCGCTATCACCGCTCGCCCAACTCCCTCAAGCTGAGCGCCAAGAAGCGAATGCTCGGTAAGGGGCAGCTCAAGTGGCTCAAGCACGCCCTCGCCGCCTCGCGCTCGAACTTCAAGATCGTCGCGGTCGGGAGCCAAGTCCTGAACCGAATCACGCCCTGGGAGGCTTGGCAGCCCATGTTCCCCCAGGAGCAGAAGGAGCTGATCGACTGGATCGTGACCCAGCGAATCGAGGGGGTCGTGTTCCTCTCCGGCGACCGCCACCACACCGAACTCCTGGTCCAAAAGCCCTCCGGCGGCTACCCGCTCTACGACTTCACGAGCTCGCCCATGACCTCGCGCGCGCACCGCATGCGCAAGGACAACCCCGAGTACAAGAACCCCCTCCGCGTGCCGGGAACCCTCGTCGGTGAGCGCAACTTCGGCGTGATCCAGATCACGGGGCCCGCCAAGGATCGCCGCCTCGTCCTCGAGACTCGCCGCGTCGACGGGACTCGAATCTGGCGCCAAGAGATCCCTCGCAGCAAGCTCCAGTGGCCGCGCAAGAAGAAGGGCAAGCTCTATTAACCGCCCGCTGAGTTCCTGCGGAGACCGCTCGTGAGCCCGCGCGTCGAGCTGCCCTTCCCCTCAGGGCGCGCCGCGCTGGTGGGCGTGGTCCACCTCCAGCCCCTCCCAGGCAGCCCCCTCTGGGAGGCCGCCGGTCGTCCAAGCCTCGAGTCGATCGTGGCCCGCGCGCTGAGCGACGCTGAGGCTTACCTGGCGGCGGGATTCGACGGAGTGATCGTCGAGAACTTCGGCGACGCCCCCTTCTTCAAGCGAGCCCCGCTCGAGACAGTGGCCTGCCTGACCCGCTGCGCGCGCGCGGTCGTCGAGGCCGCAGGCGATGCGCCGGTCGGCGTCAACGTCCTCCGCAACGACGGACAGGCTGCGCTCTCGATCGCCCTCGCCACCGGCGCCCGCTTCGTGCGGATCAATGTGCTGAGCGGCGCGGCGGTCACCGACCAGGGTCTGATCGAGGGCGAGGCCGCGACGCTGCTGCGGCTCCGAGCCCAACTTGGCGCCGGCCCGAGCGGCGCTTCGCCGATCGCGCTCCTCGCCGACGTGCACGTCAAGCACGCCCAACCCCTCGCCGGGGGAAGCCTCACGACCGCCGCCCTGGACACCGCCAAGCGGGGGCTGGCCGACGCCTTGATCGTGTCGGGGGCCGGGACGGGCTTCGCCCCGAGCCCCGAGCGCCTCCGAGAGGCCCGCGAGGCCGTCCCCGAGACGCCACTCTGGCTCGGGAGCGGGTTGAGCGTCGAGAACTGCGCCCAGCTTGCGCCGCTCCTGAGCGGCGCGATCGTCGGGAGCGCGGCCGAGACCGAGGGCCGAGCAGGAAACCCCGTCGACCCCGCGCGCGCCCGAGCGGTTCTCAGCGCGTTTCGGGCTGCGAGTCCATAGTGGGCCGAGTCCGAGTCAACTTCTTCGACGTCGTCGGGCGGGCCTTGGGCGATCGCCCAGAGCGCGCCGTCGGGCGCGCGATCACCGCGCTCTCGGCGACCTATCGAGCGGGGCGCGCCGACCAGGACTTCGCGAGCGACGCAGGTCGAGCGGCCTACGCCTGGCACCACCTCCCAGCCCACGTCTCCGATCTAGCCCGGCTGCTCCTCGACCTCCCCGAGCTCTTCGCTGAGCGAGAGGAGCTTCACCTGCTCGGCCTCGGCGCCGGCCCGGGGAGCGAAGTCCTGGCGCTGTTGGAGGCGGTCAGTTCAGAGAAGGCCCGCGGCGACGTTGAGGACCTGACGCGGCTCGTCGCCCACCGCGTCGACCGCGAGCAATCCTGGGACGAAGACTTCTCAAAGCTCGTCGAGAGCGCGCGGGCGGCCCTCGCGGCCCGC
>JAESQQ010000714.1 GCA_016765095.1 Planctomycetota bacterium
CGACCAGGATCCACGGGGGGGGCGAGGCGCTCGAGGGGCGAGACGCGCTCCTGGTGGACGAGGACGTGAGCCGGGCGTGCGTCACGACCGAGCGAACTAGCGCGACCTGGGCGCAGCTCCTCGGGTTTCACCAAGGCGGCAGCGGAGTCGCAACTGAGCAGGGTGCACTCGCTCTCAGAGGGGCCTCTGTGATCGAGGAGGTCATTCGTGAGCGCGAGCGGTCCCTGCTCGACATGGGCCAGGCCAAAGCGAAGGCGAGCCCGCTCGAACGCTACGACAACGGTCTCCCTGCGGTGATCGAACTGCCGCGGCCTGACCGACTAGACGACGACCTTCTCGACGCGCTCCTGGGAGAAGGCGGCGACGACCTCGAGGCGGCGGTCGAGGCGCGCAGCAAGGCCAAGGCTCGGAACTCGGGCCCCTTCCTCAAGGCGGTCGCGAAGCCCTGGCGCGAAGGCCGCCCGGCGCTCGTGCTCCCGGCCTGGGTCGGCAAGCGGCTTGAGAGCGCGATCCAATTCCGTGTTCCAAGCGTGCGGCGGTTGCCGAAGATCCCGAGCGTATTCCTCGACGCGACCGGCGACCCGGCCCTGATCCAGCGCGTGACCGGCCTTCCTCCGCGAGTCGTGACCGGCAAGCCGAACCCGGTCAAGGGAACGCTGATCGCCACTCCTGCGGGGCGAGCGAGCGCCGGCTCGGCAATCTCGATCGCGCTTGCTGCTGCGGCCCGTGCCTTCCCTGTGCGTGAAGGGGTCACGGTCGGGCTGGTCACGTTCAAGGCGGCCACCGTAGGCGCCGAGGCGGCCTTCCGGGAGGCAGGGTTTCAAGTCCTCGACTCTCTCCACTTCGGCGGCCTGGCTGGCTCCAATGCGTTCGCGGGCAAGAACAAACCTGACCTTCTCGTGGTGATCGGCACGCCTCGACCTCCTCCCGCCGCGTATGTCGAGCGGGCGGTCCTGGTCGAGAACGAGGTTGCCCTGTTCGAGTTGGAGCAGCTCGGGCGCTGGTCGGGAGATTCGCTGGTCCTCAGCCCTCCGCTCCAGCGAGCCTACGTCGCCATGGTCCACGCTTCGGCAGAGCAGGGGCTTGGGCGGGGCAGTCGGGACCGCGATCAGAATCCGGTCCTCCTGGCGGTCCTCGAGGACTTCCCCACGACGGTCGGAGCTGGCCTCCGCCGAACGACCCCGCGCGACGAGGGGCTGCGCGACGACGCAGGGAACCTTCTGGGCCTCTGCGGGCACCCGGGGATCGCTCCCGATCTCGAACGAGCCATGCGAGGCGAAGGGACGCGCCTCACCGCTCGTGAGTTCGTCAAGGCAATGATTCAGGCCCAGGGCCTCTTTGGGTCAAGCGAGCGCCAGCCGGACGTTTCTCGCGAGACCTGGCGCGATTGGGGGAGCGGACGGCGGCTCCCTCCGGCTCATGTTCTAGAAGGGACATTGCAGGCCCGGTGCGCCCCTCTAATAGAACCTATAAGGGGGGCGCACCGGAGCCTGCAACATTCCGCAATCCCGCACGGCAGTTGGCCTGCGGCGGTCTTGGCCGCGATCGGGGACGGCTCTGCTGCTGGGCTGGCGGGTCGGGTTGGTGTTCACCCCGCGACGGTCGGGCGCTGGAGTAGGGGTGAAACCGAGCCTGGCGAGGGCGACCAGCAGAAGATCCTCGACCTCTTGGAGCTCGAGGTCACGCAGCCTGACCCGCACGCTGCGGTCCTCCGAATGGGTTCACCCGAACTACACACGGCCCTTGAGGTGGAGGGCTGGAAACTGCTGTCGCGCTCGATCCGGCTGCCGGAGGCCGAGTCTGTCTACGGCGAGGCCCGGTGGACCAAGTGGGGATCCATGCTGTTAGAGGCGGACGAGGTCTTTACCTGGGAGGCGACCTTGCTTCGCGACGGGAGAGTGTTGTCCGAGGCTTGGGTGCTCGACTTCGGCAACCTTGACGCGGACGGCCTTCCGCCCCTGCGTGTCCTCCCGCGGGAGGTGATCGCCCAAGGCGAGGACGGAGAGTGGCACCGCGAGCCACTTCCTCCCGCGCAGCTCGACTGGGTCGGGGACCTTGTCCGAAGGCTCGGGCTCAAGGAGGTCGCGGACTGGTGACGGTCTAGGCGTGCGCTCTGATCGTGCGGGTTGAAGCCGCGGGGGACTGCATACCGCGATCGAGGAAGAAGGCGTGCGGTCTCTCGAGGACGAGCTCGCGGGTCTTCTTGGCTGAGCTGGTCCAGGCCGTCGAGGTCGAGGAGGGCGTCTGGGCTAGGTGAGGGCGAGAGTTAGGGGCGGCTTGAGCCGGGTCTTGCTGCGTCGGATCACCGGGAGTCTGGCGCGGTGGGCAGGGAAGAGGGTTTCGCCTCGGGGGGGGGCGAGTGGGAGGCCCTAGTGGGCGGCGTCCGTCGCGGCGTGGACCTTGCGGAGACTGACGGGGTTCTTGCCGCGCGAGGAGCTGGAGAGCGTGCCCTCGTCGGCGCTCAAGGAGAACCTCCATACGAGGTTCCGCCTGGGTTGGAGCCAGACTTCCCCGTTGAACACCGACCAGTTTTCTCGCAGCTCCTTGTCAGCTGCGGTCATGACGAAGCGTTGGTTTGGCTCGAGTTGCAGCGTCATGACGGGCGCGAGGAGGGTGGAGAACATGTGCGGCTGCTTGGGTCCTAAGGGCTTGTCGAGGCCGCCCTCCCACCTACCAGCGAGGCGGCCTTCGACGCACCCGCTACATAGGGCCAGCAGGGCTACGACGAGGGTGAGGGAACAGGTCCTACGGGTCTTGTTTGCGCCGCTTGCCATGCCACCCTCCACCAAGAGAGCGTAGCCGACTGCCAAGCGGCGTGCTTCCGCTTGGTTTCGCTCGCGCCCGCTGGGACCGTTAGCGGCGGATCACCTCGGGCCAGAGGTAGTCGTCTCGGAGGCTGGTGATTTGCCGTTCCCCCTCGGCCCGCCGCGCTTCGTCTACCTCCTCGTCGGATAGGCCCCGTGCCTTTGTGCACTGGACTGCGCGGTCTCGCAGGCGCATTAGGACTTCAAGCGGCTTTGCGGTTGTGGACCAGTCGTCCTCGGGGGTCAGGAGACCTAGCTCAACGAAGACCGCAACGACCTGGACGATGATGCTCGCTGGCGTCATTGAAGGCTCAAAGGCCCACAGGAAGTTGGCAGGCGTCTGCGGGTCGGCCTCGGCCTCGATCCGACCCTGGAGAGTTCGCAGCCCGTCCAGCACTTGGGCTTGGTCCTCTCGCGAGTGCTGCCTGCGGAATCGCCGAAGCGTGGAATCCAACGCGACTGCAACCTGTGCTGGGACCGTGCGCCCCTCGCGTTCTTCGGCCGCGATTCCTCGCCGAATCGCCCCGAGCAGGTAGGTGCTAGTGCGCTCTCGGCTGAGGGGGTGCCAAAGCGGGTTGATACCTCGAGTGGCATGCTGTCCAAGCTCCAGTCGCCAGCGCTCAGCCTCCTCGTGCCCGAGCATGGCGCAGAGCCGGATCAAGCCAAGCCGACGCTTTAGATCAGGCGCCGCGCGCAGGATTGCGGGGAGGTCGAGCTCCCCCTCCCGCTCCTTGGCTCGGATCTCTTCGTCGCTCACGCCTTGAGCCTAGCAGCCCGCCGCGCATGTCCGAGTGATCTGGTATCCCAAGTGGATGCAGAGACGTCACTTGTGGTCAATGTGAATCCCGCTCCTTGTGTGGTACATCCCAACGCACTACCATTTGTCCTCAGGAGGCAGTGGTATGTCAAAGCGGGTGGGTATCTACGCGAGAGTGAGCACCCGGGACCAGAACCCGGAGACGCAGCTACTGCCGCTCCGCGAGTTCGCGGAGCGGCGCGACTGGGTGGTCCTCGAGGAGTTCGTGGACCACGGCGTGAGCGGGGCCAAGCGCAAGCGACCCGGTCTGGACGCGCTCATGGCCGCCGCACGCGGGCGCAAGATCGACGTGGTCCTGATCTGGGCCCTCGACAGGTTCGCGCGATCGACCTCGCACCTCGTCCAGGCCGCCGAGGAGTTCGCTGCCCTGGGCGTCGATCTGGTCGTGCTCTCGCAGGCGATCGACACCACGACCCCCGCAGGGCGGCTCACGTTCCAGGTCCTGGGGGCGGTGGCCGAGTTCGAGCGAGAACTGATCCGCGAGCGGGTCGCGGCCGGCGTGGCTCGAGCTCGCGCCGAGGGCAAGACGC
>JAESQQ010000715.1 GCA_016765095.1 Planctomycetota bacterium
CGCCCCGGCCGCGGGGACCGCGAGCGAGCCGAGCCGGAGCCCGCCCTGGTCGAGGGGAGTGCGCCTAAGAATGACCAGCGCGACCAGGGTCAGGAAGGCTCCGCCGATCGCGACCTGTGTGACGTGAAGCGGACCCAGCTCGCCGAGGCGGGGACGAAGGAGGGCGGCGCAGCTCCAGGCGGCGCCCGACCCACAGAGTCCCTCGCGTCCCGTGATCGAGACGACCCAGGCCAGGAGCGAGAGGCCAGCTTGGATCGTGGCGACCCCGACTGCGAGCCGGCCCAGGAGCGCGGCTCGAGGCGGAGCGTCGTCGCTCACGCTTCGCTCGAAGGACGCGCCTTGCCGAAGGCGACGTCGAGGTCGGGATTGCTCCCGTCCATTTTCCAGAGCCAGCCGTCGAGGATGTAGTGAACGATCTGGGGCGTCGCGAGGACCGCCACGCAGAGCGAGAGCTGCTCGCGGGACGGCTGCCAGCCTTTGGCGAGCCGAGCTCCCCATACGTAGCGCTCCCAAGCCCCCTCCTCGAGGGCGGCCACGATCAGGAGCGGGACGTAGAACAGCGCGCCGAGGCCGATCCAGCCCCAGACCGTGCGCGGCTTGGAGGAGCCGGTTCCCGAGAGGAAGGACACGAAGCGAGAGCGCTTGCGAACTTCAGGATCGGTCTGCGTCGCCCAATAGCGGTGCAGCCGAACCCAGACCAAGGCCAAGAAAGGGATCCCGTGGAGGAGGTTTATGCAGGCCAGGGAGACGAGGGGGTGGTCGAGTCGGTAGACCGCTAGGCCCCAGCTCGCCCAGACCGCGAGCATCCAGAGGTTCTTGCCCCAGTTGAAGCGGCCTTGCCGGGCGAACTGCACTTGGCGTCCCACATAGACCGCGGCCACGACCGCCATCACGAACAAGATGTCGCCTTGAAACGTGGGGTCGAGCTTGTGAATGAACTGCTCGCCGTGGCCGAACCAGTCAAACTCGACGTCGAGGGTGTGCCAGTAGACGATCGGGCCGAAGGCCCCCGTCCAGAGCGCGAGCTTGTCGAGGGACTTGTCGAGGGGGTCGCGCTCACCGTGGCGGGACTTGTAGAGCGCGATAAAGCCCCACTGCTGGGTCGCGAAGTGGTAGATCGCGAAGTAAGCGATCAGCGTCCAGAACAAGTGGGCGTCGTAAAGGTGGACCCGGTAGCTGAACCAGAGCGTGAGCGGGATCGGGAGCGCGAGCAGCAAGCGTCGCCGGCGGACGACTTCGGGGTTGGCGTAGCTCAAGTAGACCGTCGACCACACGTGCGCCACGTCGAAAGCCACGATCAGGAACACGAAGGCTAGGAGCGAGACGGAGCTGTCTTCAGGGATCGGAAGCGCGAGGGCCAGGAGCGTGAACGCCGCCGGGACCGCGAGCAGGGCCAGGTCGACGGGACGATTCACGATCCACCGAGAGGGGGCCAGAGGACCCGTCTCGGTAGCAGGAGGGCCGCTCGTTGCGCCAGGCTTACTCACCTTAGCGGGCGGCGGGGCGGCCCTCTCCGCGGGGATCCGAGACCGCGACGAGGTCCGTGCCCTTGCGGACGACGAGTTGGGCCTCGCAGATCGAGCCCGGCTTGACCACGACCTTGTGGCCCTTCTTGGTCAAGTCGTGGCTGATCGCCTTGAGGCCCTTCTCGAGGCGGATCTCGTCGGGGAGGTGCTGGTGGTGCATTCGAGGCGAAGCCATGGCTTCTTCCGGCGACATGTTGAAGTCGACGAGGTTGCTCACGATTTGGAACACGGTCGTAATGATCTTGGTCCCGCCTGCGGCGCCGACCACGATCTCAGGCTTCTCGTCTAGACCGAACACGATCGTGGGCGACATGCTCGAGAGGGGACGCTTGCCAGGGCCTGGGAGGTTGCGTGTGCTTTGGATCGCGCCGAACGCGTTTGGTTTCCCCGCGACGGCGGTGAAGTCGTTCATTTCGTTGTTGAGCAGGACCCCGGTCTGCCCCGCCACGAAGCAGGAGCCGAGCGAGGTGTTGATCGTCTGAGTCGAGGCGACGGCGTTTCCCTCGGAGTCCACGATCGAAATGTGCGTGGTGTGATCGCCAGAGCCGAGGCCGGGCAACACCTTGCTGGACGGCGTGGCCCGATTGACGTCGATTCCAGCCACGAGGGACTGGGCGTATTCGTCCGTGGTCAATCGCGAGATCTGGAGCCGTTCGGCGTCGTTGAGGCTGGTCGGATCCGCGAGGTACTCGCTCCGATCAGCGTAAGCCCGACGCATGATCTCGGCCAAGAGGTGCACGTGGTCTGCCGAGTTGTGCTCAAGCGTATCGACGGGGTATTGCTCGAGCATGTTGAGCATTTCGACCAGAATGATCCCGCCCGAGCTGGGGAGCGGGAACGAGGCGACCCTCCGACCGCGGTACTTCTGGTCGATCGCGGCCCTGTCGATCGGCAGGTAGCTGCTGAGGTCGTTGGAGGTCAGGATCCCACCCGCCTCCAGAGAGGATTCGGCCAAGGTCTTGGCGACCCACCCCTTGTAGAACCCGTCAGCCCCGCGGTTGGCGATCTCGGTCAGGGTGTTTGCGAGTCGCTTCTGCTTGAAGAGGTCTCCGACCTCAGGCGGGGCTCCGCCCGGCAGGAAGATTGCGGCGCTGATCGGATAGGCGCGCAACCGATCGGCCTTGCGCTGAATCGCCTTGGCGAGGGACTTCTTGACCCGAAAGCCGTCTTTGGCGTAGCGAATGGCCGGCTGGAGGAGGTGCTTCCAAGCCCCGGCCCGACCCCCGTGGGCCTCTGCGTACTTCTTGCTGCCATGGTCCTGGTGGAGCCGCCAGAGCATGGCGACCAGGCCTGGAGTCCCCGCGGCCAGCGGGCCCTTCAGGTAACCCGAGGTCGGCTCGCCGTCGGCGCCGAGATACATGTTGGGGCTGGCCGCGGCGGGCGCTGCCTCGCGTCCGTCGAGACCCCGGACTGCGTCCATTTCGGCGTCGTAGTGGAGGACGAAGCCACCTCCGCCAATGCCGGTGCTCTGGGGACGCACAACCGAAATCACAAAGCTCGAGGCGACGAGGGCGTCGTAGGCGTTGCCGCCCTCGATCAGCACGGTCAAGGCCGCGTCGGAGGCTTCGGGGGCAGCGGTCGCGACGGCCACTTCCTTGCCGGTCGCGACTTGGACCCCGGCCTTAGCCGCTTCGGGAGCGTGGCTGCCGCTCTTTTGCGCGCTCGCGACGAGGCCAAAGGCCGCGATCGCCAGCGCGGCTGTGAACGCCAAGACGACGTTGCCCTCCGCCGCCGCTGCGGGGTTCACTTTTGGGGTGTCGTGGGTCGCTGAGTGGGCCATAGCCGCATCTCCTCCTGGAGGGGCGGCGATTGTAAGGAGGGGCCGGGGTGATCACCCCCCCAATGGGCGGCTGATCCCAGCCGGCGCCCTGCCAGATTCCAGGAGCGATCGTGACTTCATCCGCTATCCTGCGCACATCTGGCCCACCCACCCAGGAGGCCCCATGTCTCGTCGATTCCTCGTCCTGCCTCTCGCTTTCCTAGGCGTCCTCCTGACTGCCCCGGCCTGCTTCGCGGCCCCTGAAAAGGCCCTCTCTGAGGTCATGGTCGACGTCGAGGCCGACGCGCGCCCCGTCCAGGAGGTGCTCCGTAAACTCGAGCGTGACCACGGCCTAAACTACGTCGTCGCGCAGCGGGTTCTGGAGAAGGCAGGGCTCGTCAACGTCCACCTCCGCAGGGTCTCGCTTGAGGACGCCCTCCACGCGATCTGCACCGCTTGCGGCCTCAAGCTCCAGATCAGAGGCCGAATCTTGATCTTGCTGCCGGTTGGCGACAGTCGGCCCGTCCCAGCCCCCGTGCGGCGTCCTCGGACCGCTCCCGAGCAGGACACCGCGCGCCCGACGGCGCGGCCAGTTCGGTCAACCGACTTCTCAACTCGCCCGACGCGCGCCAGGCGCAAGCGGACCAACCTCGCCCGCGCCGTGGGTGAGGTCCTCAGCGTCGACGTCAAGGCGGGTCGCCTTCAACTCGACACGGACGGCCTCAAGGTCGACTTCTACGCGCCCTCGATCAATGAAGTCGCGGATCCCGCTCGCGCGGCTCGAATGCGCTCGACCCTGGCTCGCCTCGAAGTCGGTCACCAAGTCGCGCTCGAGTATCAGAGCCTGAAGGGACGACTGATCATTGAGAGCCTGGTCGGAGGAACGAAGGTTCGCGTTCAGGGCAGCGGCTTTGTGCGACGGAGGCCAGCCGGGTCGGCCAAGGCCAAGCCCGTGGTCCGTCGCAACAAGAAGGGCGGCGTCACTGGAAGTCGCAACCCCCTCCAAGCGCCAGAGTCCACGACCGCGATTCCCAATGGGGTTCTGACCGGCTCCTTCGTAGACTTCGCGGGTGAGCGAGCGCGGGTCAAGCGCGGGGATGGCGAGATCGTCTCGGTCTACGTGCCGAGCGGCGGGGACGCCGACCTCCGGGCCAAGATCGTGAAGGTCCTCGAGGCGCTCAAGCCGGGCGCTCGGGTGTTCTTCCTCTATGAGGGGCTGAACGGACGCATGATCCTCAAGTCGACGGGGATCACCGAGATCAAGCCGACGGCTCCTAAGAAGTAGCGGCCGCCCGCCCGAGCGCCTCTGGTCGAGCTAGGAGTGCTTGCGAATCCAATCGAGGAGCGCCTCTTTGGCTGCCTCGACCCGCTTGAGGTCTCGGTCTGCCAGGATCCGATCAAAGGCTCGCGCGTCTTGCGGGTCGAGGATGACCTTCCCCAGGAACACGGGTCCTGGAGGCGCTGGGGGCTCTGGGGCGACCTGCTTGATCGCCGCCTTGAGCTTGGTCCCCTCGTCGACGAGCGCGTGGACTTGGAGACGAATCTCAGCTGGGAGAGAAGTGACCCGCTTCGCGTCGGGGAGGCTGCCAGCGGTTCCGGCCAGCATGCGCTCGAACACGTCGGGCGCCTCCTCCTTGATCTTCTCCGCGACGTCGATCGCTCGCTTGCTGACGCCGGACTGTTGGCTGGCCAGCTCACGGGCTCGAGCGTTGATCCGCTTGGGGCTCGGCTTGGGCGTGGTCTTTGGACTGGGTTCCACGTCCGCTCTTGCGGTTTCGTCCGGGCGAGAGGGGGACGCTGAGTCTGAGAGGAGCCGCTGCTGGAAGACCTTGATCCCAGCTCCGGCTGCGGCACGCTGAACTGTCGTCAGGTGACGGCGGCCGAGGTTGAGCGCGACGCTGTGCGAGAAGGCCTTTCTCCGATCGCCGGAGAACTCCCTCAGGCGAGGCTCGATTCCAATCTCGAGGCAGGTCTCGTAGCGGTGACGACCGTCGAGGATCTTCCCCTCGAACACGAGAATGTCCTCGATTTGCCCCTCCTGGAGGAGGGAGGCCTTGAGGTGGTTCAAATCGACGTCGGACATTCGAGGAAAGAGCGTCGCGATTTCATGAGTGGCTAGGGCATTCACAGGGCACTCCTTGGAGCGGGTTGGTGTCCGCTCCGGGGTGTGCTTCTAACGGGTTCATCCGACGTCTAGTGCCCGGAAAGCCGCTCTCTACAAGGTCTCCACAAGGATCACGAGAAGATCTGCGTCTCTCCACAGGCTCCCAACGAAGTCTGGAGACTGGGGTGAACTCGCGGCTAGCCGCCGCCACCGCCCGCGAAGACCTGAACCGCCGCCTGGGCGTGTGGGGCCCGCAGGCGCAATACCC
>JAESQQ010000716.1 GCA_016765095.1 Planctomycetota bacterium
CCTCGGCCCCGACCCCTGCGGCCTGTGCGCTCTCCGCCTTCGGAGCCGCCTTCCGATCCGCCTTCGGAGCCGCCTTCGGAGCCGCCTTCGGAGCCACCCTCTTCGGAGCTTCCTTCGCCCCCTTCGGGGGTCGCTCCCTCGCCGCCCTCAGCCGAGTCGCCTCGCTCCGAGCGGCGTCGGCGCCGGCGCTTGCGGCGCGGACGAGATCCGCTCTCGCTGCTTCCGCCCTCGCCGGCCAGAACCTCAATGGCTTGGACCCACGCGATCAGGCGACCCTCTTCACTGCCTTCGACGGGCTCCTGGCGGAGCTGCCCCCGGAGCAGCACAGCGTCGCCTTCGACCAAGGACTTGGCCGGCTCGAACTGCGGGCCGGCCGCCTGGAATCGCAGCGGAGACGAGTCTCGCGAGCGTCCACCTGTGCCAGGCAGAACACTGATCTCAGCGATCGGACCCCGCTCGGCCTCAATGATCTCCGGCGCGCCGGTGACGCGACCCATGAGATAGAACTGGTTCAGGTTGCCCACGAGTCTCCTCTGCCCGTCGGTGGGGTGCCGCCCACCAACGACTAGCTCAGTTCGGGTGAAGTGGCCGGTTCCACGACCTTGCCTGCTGCTATGAGGCGGCCCTGCTCATAGAACACGCCGATTCTGCGAACCTTCTGGTAGCGCTCCTCGAGGAGCACCTCCTGATCGAGCTCGCAGAGCTCGTCGAGGTGTTTAATCAAGGCCTCGCGGAGCAGCTTGCTCGACTCCGGGATCGACTTGTGGGCCCCGCCCAGCGGCTCCTCAATGATCTCGTCGACGATTCCGAAGCCTTGCAGGTCCTTGGCGGTGAGCTTGAGGATCTCCGCAGCCTGCTCCGTGAAGTCGCCAGACTTCCAGAGGATCGTCGAGCAGCCCTCCGGTGAGATCACCGAGTAGTAGCTGTTCTCGAACATGAGGACCCGGTCACCGACGCCGATTCCAAGCGCGCCGCCGGAGCCGCCTTCGCCGATCACGACGCACACGATCGGCGTCTTGAGTCGAGCCATTTCGAGGATGTTCCGCGCGATCGCGTGGGCCTGCCCACGCTCCTCGGCTTCGAGCCCGGGGTAGGCCCCCGGCGTATCGATCAGCGTGATGACTGGGATCCCGAACTTGGCCGCGAGGCGCATCTTTTGGAGCGCCTTGCGGTAGCCCTCGGGATGCGACATTCCGAAGTTGTAGAGGACGCGGTCCTTGGTGTTCTTGCCCTTCCGCTGTCCCACCACGAGGACCGAGCGCCCAGCGAGCTTGGCGAAGCCGGTAAACATCGTCGGGTCTTCGCCGCTCTGGTAGTCGCCGCAAAGCTCGAGCGGCTCTTCGAACACCTGCGAGAGGTAATCGAGGAACCGAGGGCGTTGAGGGTGACGGGCGAGCTGGATTCGCTCCCAAGGGGAGAGCCTGTCCACGACCTCGCGCTGGAGCTCTCCGCAACGATGGCGAAGCTCCTCGATCTGGGCGCTGAGATCGATCTCGGTCGACTCCGCGAAGCTCTGGAGCTCCTCGATCTTGCGCTGAAGCTTGAGGATCGGGCCCTCGAACTCGAGCTCGTCCGCCACGGGCGTCCCTCCATTGCGGCACCGGATAGGTGCCAGGGCGCGAATCCTAACCCCTTTCAGAATGGGCGGCCACCCTGTTTACAGTGGGTTTGGGCCGGTTCGGGCTAGTCCTTGAGCTTGGATTCCAAGAGCTGGACCGCCTTGCGGAGCTGGGGGTCCTCCTGGGCCCGCTTGGCGTCCCAGGAGTAGTTGGTCCGAGTCAGGAGGGTCAGCGCTTGGGCCTCGGTCAGCGTGACCTCGTGATCGGGCTTGATCCCGAGCTTGTGTGGCGTCTTCCCGCTCGGGAGGTGATACGTCGCGACGGTCAGGGCGAGCCCGCAGGGGAAGGGGTCGAGGGGCAAGATCCGCTGAACCGAGCCCTTTCCGAAGGTCTTGGTCCCGACCAAAGTCGCCAGCTCGTGCTCCCGGAGCGTCCCTGCCAGGATCTCCGAAGCACTGGCGCTCCCACCATTTATGAGAATCGCGATCGGGAGCCGGAACTTGGTCCGCTTTGGGTCGGCGATCAAGACTTGCTCCTCGCCGAGCCGAGAGCGAGTCGAGACGATCTTGCCCTTCGGCACGAACAAGTCGGAGATCCGGTGAGCTTCAGGCAGGAGACCGCCTGGGTTGTTGCGAAGGTCGATCACCAACGCCCTCGCGCCCTGCTTTTGGAGCGCTGTCAGCGCCTTCTCGACGGCCTTGCTCAAGCCGTCGCTCATGAACGAGCTGATTCTGAGGTAGCCGATCGATGGGCTGAGGAGGCGATGGGCTATGTGCTTGATCTTGACCTTGGCCCTCAGGATCGTGAGGGTCAGGGTCCGCTCAGCGCGTCGAATCGTCAGCTCAACGGGGCTGTCGACTTTGCCTCGCATTCGCTCGACACAGTCCGCCATGGTGAGTTGGGACGTCGCCGCGCCGTCGATCGCAATGATCCAGTCACCCGGCAACATCCCTGCCCGCAGGCCGGGAGACCCCTCCATGGGAGCGATCACGGTCAGCCGGCCTTCGCGAAGGGCGACGACGATTCCGACCCCACCGAACTCGCCCTCGCGCTCGGTGCCCATCTCCTCAAGGTCGTCGGGTCCGAGGAAGTGGGTGTGTTCGTCCTTGAGGGCGGAGAGCTGACCTTCGATCGCGATTCGGGCCAGCATCGAGTGGCTGACGCGCCCGTCGCGGTCCCACTCCTCGTCGAGAAAGCGATAGACCTTCCAGAGCATGTGGAGGTAGGTGTCAAGGACGCCCTTCTCGGTCTCACCTCGGATCGCGCGCCCGCCAGCAGCGAGCTCGAATTTACCGATCCCGTCCTTGTCCACCGTGCGCGTCAGTCGCAGAGCTGGGTAGCTCCGAAGGTCGATCTCTTCCCCGTAATAGCGCTTGCGAGCGGCCGGACTCAATTCGCGGCGCAGGATCTGCTCTCGGCTCCGAATCGCGGTCAGCACATCTACAAGGGACTTTGTTGAGGCGTCGATCAGCTCGTACGGGTCGACTTTCTCGACGTGGAGTCCGACGACCTTAGCGAGGGTCGAGACGTAGAGCTCCTCGCTCTCGCTGGCCGTCCGCACGAAGGACCGCAGGCGCTTAAGGCGCAGGCGGTGAGGAATCGCCACGTCCGGGGAGAGGCGAACCTCGAGGCGGGCCGAGCCACCCGGGGTCAGCTTGAACGCTTCAACCCGGCACACATAGCCGTCTTTGAAGATCACCAGCTCCGCGGAGCCGACCTCGAGCTCGACGGAGAGGGGCTCTTTGGCACCCGTCTGGCCCAAGTAGCGCTCCTTCTCGGCGCCCTCGACGGTGTAGCGGACGTAGACCGAGGCCTCCCCCGGCTGCGTCAGGACCTCGAGATGAGCTTGGGCGCCCTGTGGCTTGAGCACCGGCTGTGGGTTGAGCACCGGCGGGACGTCTTGACCCCGGGCGGGCGTCGAGGGGAGAGCGCTCAAGAGCGGGATCAAGAGCGCGACGAGAGCGAATCTTCGCGCTGCGGGGTGGGGGGAGGTGGAGTTGCTCACTCCCACACTCTAACCATCGGAATCATCTCGGCCCAGGGATTGGATTCCAAGGTTGTTACCTCGGGAGTCTCCCGTCGATCGCCAAGCAGAGCTGGCGAGCCAGGCGGCGAGCCTCGGGATCGCTCCGGTCTTTGGCGATCCGTCGATAGTCGAGGACCCCTTTGCCAACAGTAAGCCGGTGCTCGGAGTCCTTGGCCATCCCGGCCAGCGCAGAGAGCGCAACGATCCGGACTTTTCGGTCCTTGTCGCGGACCGCCACCATGATCACGTTGATCGCGTCGGGGTGCCTTATGACACGCAAGGCGGAGATCGCAGCCCTCCGCCGATCGGCCTGGGCATGCTTGGCGAGCTTCCTCAAGAAGCTGATCGCTCCTTTGCTCGGGAGGCGCGCCAAAGCATTCCGAAGTAGCTCAAGGGAGCGGCGATCCTTCTCCTTCATCATGGCCAAGGCCAGATACCAGGCTCCGACTCCCTCGCCGAGGCTGCCGACTTCCTCGATTGCGCGCCGCTTGAGCTCGGTGTCCTTGCTCGCGAGGTACTTGGAGAGGTACTTCAGCGCGTCGGCGGGCTTGTTTTTCCGGCCGTGCTTTCCGATCAGCTTGACCCCCGCGAGGCGGGCCCGTGGGTCGGAGTGGTCGAGGAGCTTGGCCTGCTCCTCGAGGGGGAGCAGCGAAAACACCGCGAGCCCCTCCTTCACGAGAAGCCACTGGACCCCGCGGGCTGCGACGAGTCGTGTGCCCCCGCCTGTCTTGCTGCGCCCGATTCGGATCAGGGTCTCCTCGATGACGAGGTCCTTCGTATCGGCAGACTCCCGGAGGACGTCGGAGACCACGTCGCGCTCCTCGGAGGAGAGGTCCCGGGTGCCAAACTGCTCGACCAGCTCCCTCCAGAGGGCGTTCCCTGGCGTGAGTCGCTCGAGAATGTCAAGGCCCTCCAAGACTTCGGGGGGATTGCTCCGAACCGTCTCGAGGATCACGTGGGATTGCTCCCGCGTCTGTCGTCCGTCGAGCGCATTCAAGAGCTTGAGGCGCGAGCCATCGCGACGGTAGAGCTTCTTCCGTCTCCAGCGCTTAACGCCGTCGCTGCGGTCGTCGGCGTCGACACTAGCCGCAAGAACGTAGACGTCGTTTGCCACTCCTCCTGCTGCTGGCGCCTGCGAGGCCTCGGCCGTCGCCTTGGGGCTAGCCCAGGGCCGGTGACCCCGATCGTTGGGATCAAAGGGCTCGTCGGGATCTGGGGTCGCGACCGCCGCGGTCGGGCTCGCGACTGCGACCCCTGGCGAGGAAGAGCCGCCAAAACCATCGGTGTCTCTCTGGGAGACAAACATCGCCGCCGCGCCGACCAATCCGAGCAGAACGACGGTTCCAGCAGCGGCCATGATGACAACTTTGCTGCCGCCCTCCTCGCCCTGCTTGTAGCGGCGCGACTTCGAGCGAGTGTCGAAGTCGTCGACTTCGGCCCGGCCCGGAGTCTCGTTGATTCCTCCGTATCGCTGGGTGACGCCACCCCCCACGCCTTGTCCTTGGCCGGGGAGAAAGCTCGGGGGCAGGGCTGGAGCGTCGGACCCAGGCGCCGGCGCAGGCGCGGACCCAGATCCCGAGGCGAGAGCGAGGGCGAGGAGGGACTCCTGGTGGTCGCGTCCCTTGGCGACTCGCGTGTAAAGGCCGCGGAGGACGTCGAGCGGGAACTGGTGGTCTGCCGTCCAGGAGAGCGCTTCGGCGCAGCCGATGACGCCGTCCTCCCAGAAAAACTTGGCCTGGCCGGAGTTGAGGTTCTCGAGCTCGCTCAAGAGCTCGGTGCTCGCCTCTGGGCAGGGGAACAAGGTCAGGGTCGCGATCAACCCCTCGGGTCGCCCTTTGAAGACGACGCGTTGATCGTCCGAGAGGGAGTCGTCTTCGGTCAGGCTGATCGAGCCGTCGTCGAGGAGGCGGGCGATCAGTCCAGTGTCTGCCAGCAACTCGCCGTAGGGCAGCAGATCGGTCGGGTGACTCACGGGTTCTCCTCCGCCGGGGTGGGGCCCAGGCGGCCATGATTGCTCGGGCAGCGCCCCCGCGCCACCCAGGACGCTCTCGGGTCTGCCCTATCGCCAGCGAGCGGTTCGGGCCGCGAACTCGGGGGAGTCAAAGCACTCCTGTCGGAGGCGCGCGATCTCCGAGAGCTCTTGTTCACCGAGGGCGGCGGGAGCGAGGTAGCGCCGGAGGATCGTCTTGGTGTGTTGAATCGAGAGCGAGGCGTTGCCGGCGATCTCGGCGCAGAGCGTGGCTGTGGCGGCTTCGAGATCTGGGTGAGCGACGACTCGGTTGAGGAGCCCGATCGAGAGGGCCCGCGCTGCATCGACGACAGTCGCTGTGAACAAGAGCTCCCGGGTGAAAGCGGGGCCTGTGAGCTCCAACAACCGGCGCATGCCAGTCGCGCTGTAGAGCACCCCAAGCTTGGCGGGCGGCATGCAGAGCTTGGCGCGATCCGAGGCCAAGCGGAGGTCGCAGGCCAACGCCAGCTCGCAACCGGCTCCGTAGGCGTTTCCCTGAATCACGGCGATGGTTGGAAGGGAGAGCTCCTCAAGCGCGCGGAGGGCTTGCTCGAGCGGGTGGGACGCAAAGTCGCTCACGCTCGGCCCGACCTCGAGTTCAGCCAGGAGGGAGGGGAGGTGATACCCGGTGGAGAAAGCTCGCGTGCCTGCCCCTGAAAGGACGACGACTCGGACGTCGTCGGGTCGGCTGGCGGGGTCGCCGAGGAGCTCGAGGTGCGCCGTGAGTTGCTGGAGGAGCTCCCGATCGAGGGAGTTTCCTCGCGCGGGAGCGTCAATGATCAGGTTGGCGATCGCGCCCTCGAACTCGAGTCGAATCTCAGGCATTGCTCAACTCCTTCAGCCGAACCCAGGTGTAGATCCCGGTTCGGTGTCCGTCCGTCCAGCCGATCTGAATCCCATACAGGCCGACTTCCTCGCAGTCGGCGACGCCGATCCCAGCGGGGATCGTGGCTGGATCAAGGAGCGGCTTGCCCGTCAGTTCGTCTATGCAGAGCGCGCAGCGGCAGGCGAGGCGCAGGGCCCGGTAGCCGACGCTGGAGCTGCTCCCGTCGCTCCAGGCGACCGAGAGACGACTCTTGGAGTCTTGTAGATCGACGCCGACTGGTACTGGCTCACTCATGGGGGAAGGCTAGCCGCTAGGAGGGCCGCCAGCTACGCTCCTTGGGTGAGCGAAGTCCAACTCGTCGAGCGTCAGTGCGGACAGTGCCAGGCTTGCTGCCGACTCTTCGAGATCACCGAGTTGGACAAGCCCGAGCGTCAGACCTGCGCCCATCAGTGCAAGAGAGGCTGCGCGATCTACACCGAACGCCCGCAGCGCTGCGCGTCGTATCGCTGCCGCTGGTTGGCTGGAGATCCAAGCCTAGAGCGCCGTGACCGCCCCGACCGGTTGGGCGTGATCTTCGACAAGCACAGCGCGCTAGGCGAGCTCCTCGCCGACTTGGACTACGTCGTCGCTCATGAGGTTCAGCCAGGCGCGTTTAAGACCAAGCGCGCGGCTCGCTGGATCAAAGCCCTCGGCCAAGACCGGATCGTGGTCCAAGTCAGCTTCAGCGGGAAGCGACGCGTGACGGGGCCTCCCGCGCTGGTCGCGGAGTTGGATCGCCGCTCAGCACAGGAGCGCTGACGCTCCCTAGACCTCGAGCAGGATCTTGCCGACGCCGGCTCCGCTCGCGAGGTGAGCGTGGGCAGCGGCTGCACAGCGGAGCGGAAAGCTCCGCTCGACGACCACCGCCAGCTCGCCCCGGTCGAGGAGCGGCCAAACTTCGTCTCTGAAGCGCGAGACGAGGTCGGCCTTGCGCTCGTCGGCCAGCGTCCGGAGCGTGCTCCCCAGGATCTGCTTGCGACCCTGGAGCAGCGTCAGAAGGTCCAGCTCTGCCTTGCGACCCCCTTGGAGTCCGATCACGATCAGGCGCCCGTGGGTCCGCAAGGCGCGCAAGTTGGGCTCGAGGTATCTGGCCCCGAGGCAGTCGAGGATCAAGTCGGCCCCGCCGGCCAGCTCCAGCTCGGTCGCGAAGTCCTCAAGCCGGTAGTCGAGCGCGCGCGTCGCACCGAGAGCGCGACAGCGCTCGAGCTTGGCACCGCTGGCCGTCGTCCAGACCTCGGCCCCGAGCCGGTTCGCCCACTGAAGCGCGGCCGTCCCCACTCCGCCGCTCTCACCGTGGACCAACACGCGCTGACCCGCCTCGAGTTCGCCAAGGAGCGTCAGGTTCAAGTAGGCCGTAAGAAACGTCTCCATCAAGCCACCCGCGCTTTGAAGACCGATCGCCCCAGGCACCGGGAGGACATGGCGCGGGTCGACGACGACCTCGCTCGCATACCCACCCCCCGGGAGGAGCGCCATCACCTCGTCGCCCACCGCGAACGGCCCCGCCGCCTCCAAGACGACACCGGCAGCCTCCAGCCCCAGGAGCGGACTGGCTCCCGGAGGGGGCGGGTAGTACCCCTGCCGCTGGAGCAAGTCGGCGCGATTGACGGCCGTCCAGCGGACTGCGATTCGCAGCCAGCCGGCGCGCGCGGGAGGAGCGGGAGCGTCGTCGACCCAGGACAAGACTTCGGGACCCCCGGCACCCTCACAAACGATCGCGTGCACCTTGGGCTACGTCTCTAGGACTTGAAAGGCGACCATCGTCACGTCGTCTTCCTGCTCGCGCTCGCCGCGGAATTCACGCAGCGCCCGCTCGATCTTCCAAAGCAGATATTCGACCTCGTGCTGGCCGTAGGCCTCAATGACTGCGTTCAGGCGCTCGTTCCCAAACTGCTCGCTCTCGACGTTCATGGTCTCGGTCACGCCATCGGTGTATTGAAAGACGAGGTCGCCGGGGAGGAGAGTCACCTCGAGCTCTTCGATCGCGCGCTCGAAGAGCGGCCCCTCGTCCATTCCGAGGGCCATCCCTTTCTGCTCGATCACCTGGAGCCGCGGGTTGCGGCGGGGATTGAACAGGACCACCGGGTCGTGCCCAGCGCGAGCGATTCGGAACACCCGCCGCTCAGCCTCCAGGACCCCGTAGAAGGCCGTCACGAAAGTCCGCTCGTCGAGGTCGTTGTAGATATCTTGGTTTGCAAGCGAGAGGACTTGAGCCGGAGAGGACATTCCGCGCCCGTGGACCTCGATCAGCTTCTTGGCCAGGCCCATCAGGAGCGCAGCCTCGATCCCGTGCCCGGAGATGTCCCCGATCGAGAACCCCCACACGCCCTCGTCGACTCTGAACACGTTGAAAAAGTCCCCGCCGACCGCGTCGCAGGGGGTGTAGACGCGGCCGAACGAGTAGCCGGGGATCTCGGGCATATCGGAGAGGAGTCGAAGCTGCTTCGAGCGGGCCTCTTGGAGTGAGCTCTCTCGCTTCGCGGCGCGCGACTTGAGCACGTCGAGGTCGCGCTTGATCCGCGCCCACTGTGACTCTTCGAGGGGATCGGTCCGGGCCGCGATCGGTTCGGCTCGGGTCAGGACCTCGACCTGGCGGGGGCGAGCCAGGTCCTTCAGACTCGTGAGGCCTAGGGTCGGCGGGTCGTCGCTGGCCGCGTCGCACTCTTGGTAGAGGTGGCTCGCCACGATCTCGACGGTCTTCTCGAAAGTCGCGCTCTCCTCGGCTATGTCGAGGTGAATGTGGCGTTGAACCCGTTGGCAGTAGGGGCAGAGCCAGTCATGGGAGCGATCCGTGACTCCAAACAGGGGGTCTTCGGAGAGCAGGCGGCGGACGCGCCGAACGCGGGTGATCGTGAGGTTGGCCTCCTCGACGGCCGCGGCCATCTCGGCGCGCTTTCGGACCGCCTTGTTTGGGCGGCGATAGTCGTCGCAAGCCGCCAGGTGCTCAAGGACCCCACCCAGGAACCGATCGAGCTCTCCGCTCGAGTCCCGCCGGCTGGGGTACTGAACCAGGGTCTGACGGGTGCAATAAGGGCAATACCAGCGCCCCTCGAGGTCACGGACTCGCCACATGGCGTGGCGCGAGACCTTGCGCCGCACCTTGTCGAGCTGGCGAGCCTTGGCGCCTGCGCGGATTTGATCCTTGAGTTCCTCGACCGGACGCGGCCGGTCGCCGAGGACCTGGCGTGCCTTGCAGGCCGAGAGGTGCTTCCCCATCAAGACGTAGAAGTCGTCGCCCGGCTTCCCCTCGAGACGAAACTCCTGAGCCGTCGCGCAGAAGGGGCACAACCAGCGACGGCTCTGGTCCACGAGCTGATAGCTCCGCTCCGTTCGAAAGCGCTTGCGGAGGCTCTCCAGTCCCCGCCGTCGCGCGCCCCGGGTCTTGGCCTCCTCGAGGTCTTGAATGGATCGCAGCCGGTCTTCCCCTGCCTGAAAGTCCTCGCAGCTGAGCAAGTGGCCGACGATCTCCTCCAGGAAGGGAGCCTCCTCGGGCGACTCCCCCCAGCCGTCTGGGTCCTCGAGGACTCCATCGGGGACGTTCACCGCCGCGTTGTCGAGGCAGTAGGGACAGAGCCAGCGCCCGCCCCCCGCGAACCGGTAGCGCCGGTCTTCGCGGACCCAGCGCAAGATTCGGAGCTTGAACACGAGGAACCGGGCGCGGTGGCGGAGCCGCTCTATCGGCTCAGGCTCAGCGTTGAAGTAGTTCCAGCCCGTGCAGCCACGCACGAAGTGTTGGGCGAGCTTCTCCTCGACGGGCTCGTCCATCCGGAGGTCGCGGGCGCCGATCTTGAGGCAGTAGGACAGAGCCAGCAGTTGCCACGAATGATCACTCGCCAGCGATCGTCTCCTTCGAGCGCCTGGGCGACGTGCTTTTCAATAGTCCGGAGTGGAAGCACCCTCTACCGCCGCCGGTTGGTCTGTCGACCCTGGTCGTCTTGGAGGAGCTCCTCGACCAGTCGTCGGTAGCTCTCGAAACGCTCCTCGTCGACCTCGCCGGATTCGACCGCGATCAGGGCCGCGCAGCCTGGCTCCGCTCGGTGGAGGCAGTTGCGGTATTTGCAGCTCAGCTCGGCCAACTCCCGATAGCCGCCCGCGACCTCGGTCGGCTTGAGGTCCCAGAGTCCGAACCCACGCAAGCCTGGGGTGTCGACGACGAAGCCCCCAGCAGGCAGCGGGATCAGCTCGGCCGCTGTGGTGGTGTGGCGACCCCGGCCGTCGGCCTCGCTGACTTCGCCTGTCCGCAGATTTTGATCCGGGCAGAGCTCGTTGAGAAGCGTCGACTTCCCAGCTCCCGAGGGGCCCACGACCGCCGAGATCTTCCCCGTGAAGCTCGCAGCCAGCTCGCTCATGCCCAGGCCTGTGGCCGCGCTGACGAGGTGGGTCTGGTATCCAAGCGCGTGATAGACCGCAGCGTCCTCTGCGACGACCTCGGCGTATTCGGGCCCGGCCAAGTCGAGCTTGTTGAACACGACGACCGTCTCGAGTCCGTCTCGCTCGCAGGCCACGATCAAGCGGTCGATAAACGCGCGCTTGTAGGGGGGGTCGAGGACAGCCATCACGACGAACACCTGATCGACGTTGGCGCAGATCACCTGGTTCCGCTTGAAGTCTCGAACCCGGTGCAGCGCGCTCCGGCGCGGGAAAATCTCCTCGATGACTGCAGGAAGGATGACCGGAGCGCTCAAGTCAGGCTTGTCCGAGACGGGCTTCTCGTCGGTCGGAGCGTTGATCACGGTGAACCCAACGAGGTCGCCGACGGCCAAGCGCTTGTTCTTGCGCCTAAAGATTCGACCTCGCAAGTCGCAGAGGTAGGTCTGGCCCGAGCTCACCACTCGGCTCTTGGCTCCATCCACCTTGGTCACCGTGCCTGTGAGACGACCCACGAGGGCAGTATAGCCAGGTCAGAGCCTCACTCCCCATGCCGTAGAGCTTCCGACACGACCCGGTCGCGCCTTGCTGCCCAGACACTCGCTATACTCGGCTGCCGCAGGCGCGGTAGAGGCTCGCAGTGCTCGGCTACCACGACGTCATCTACGGCCGCCTCCTCCTCCACGAGGGCGCGATCAGCCTCCCCGAGCTTTGGGAGGCGCTGTGCACAGTCGCGCAGGAGCCCGCTCGTGGGCTGGGGGAGACTCTCGCCCAAGGCCAGCTCAAGACGATCGCTGGGATTCAGAGCCTCGAGCAAGCCCGCGCCAACCTCAACGTCGTCCTGCGAGTCGAGGAGGACCGAACCCTCGCCCGGCTGCTCAATGACGAGGGCCTGATCCCCGAGGATCTGATTCGCCAGGCCTATGCGCGGAGCCGGGCCGGGGGGTTTCGAGCCGGGCTGATTGGCGTGTTGCGGACCGAGGGGCTGATCTCGAGCGCGAAGGCGAAGCAGGCCCAGGAGCGAGTCCGAGGACAGCTCGAGGCGGGGCGCGAGGGGCGCGCGGAGGCCCTTCGCAAGTTGGTCGCGACCCTCGCGGCCGAATTTTCCTTGAGCGAAGCCGGCCGCCTGCGCGCCGTGTTCGAGCTCGGCTCAGGCGCTGATTCCGAGACCCAACCTCGACCGGAGCGCCCCCCCGAGGCTCCTCAGACCCAGCGACTGACGCGGGAAAACTCGCCGGAGCGAAGCGTCCCTCTGCCCGAGCCAGCACCGACCAAGCCAGCCGCCTCGACCGACAAATATGCCCCGCTGATCGAGGTCAACTCGGGCGGAGACGAGATTCGCCCAGAGGACTGCCCGATCTACGGCTACGAAATCCTGAGCGAGCTCGGCAAGGGATCCATGGGGGTCGTCTACAAGGCCCGCCACTTGTTCTCGGATCGGATCACGGCGCTCAAGGTCCTTCCCCTCCGCCTGGCGGCCAAGACGCAGTACCTCGAGCGCTTCAAGCGCGAGGCGATGGCGCTCATGCGAATCGAACACCCCAACGTGGTCCGCGGCTACGACTTCGGCGGGAGCGAGGACTACTACTACCTGGCGTTGGAGTTCGTCGACGGGGAGCCACTCGACAAGCACCTCGAGCGGCGCGGGGTCCTCCCCGAACGAGAGGCCCTCGAGATCACTCGCCAAGTCGCGCTCGGCTTGGGGGCGGCCGCTGAGCACGGCGTCGTGCACCGCGACATTAAGCCCGAGAACATCATGCTGACCCCAGGCGGCGTCGCCAAGATCTGCGACTTCGGGATCGTGAAGCTGTCCGACCTCTCCGAGCAAGGCGTGACCATGGCTGGAACCACCGTCGGGACGCCGTTCTACATTTCGCCCGAGCAGGCGAAGGGCGAAGAGGACCTCGACGTCCGAACCGACATTTACTCGCTCGGGATCTCGCTGTTCCACCTCACCACCGGACGGGTCCCCTTCACTGGCAAGAGCCAGGGCGCGATCCTCGTTCGGCACATCCTCGAGGACGTCCCCGATCCGAGAACGCTGCGCCCCGACCTCAGCGAGGGCTTGGCTGGAGTCGTGGTGAAAATGACCCGCAAGAAGCCGAGCGACCGCTACGCGACTCCGGCAGAACTCGTCGCGGACCTCGACAAAGTCCTCTCGACGCTCCCCTAGGAGCAGGCTTCACTCGGCGAGCGCTCGCCGAGCCCACGCCAACGCGGCCGCGCTCTCCTCCCAAGGTCGTCCGTCGACTTCCAGGCCGTGCGTCTTGAGGATCCCGTCCACGGCTCCAGCCGCCGCGAGCGCCGCCAAGTCAGCGCGGGCCTGCTCTTCGCTCGGGAGGAGGTCCCGCCCGGCGACGAAAGAGACTCCGGCGACCAGCGCCCAGGCGGCCCAGTTGCTGACACCCGCCACGAGGGCGTGATCTGCAGGCACGACGGTCGCTATCCGTGAGCCGAACTCGAGGGTCCGCTCGAGATCCGGCTTGAGGAAGGCCAGACCGGCCTCGTTGCCGCCGTCCCCGATCCCGATCGTGACCACGCCCAGGGCAGCCCCCACCAACAGAAGCTCGTCGAGAGCTGGCGTCGCGAGGGCCTCGCCACGCAGCGACCAGTATTCCCCGCTGGCCGAGCGCCCGGGGAGTTCGATCGCGACCAAGTGAGTCGGATTCAGCTCTCGAAGGAGGGTCGCCGCCGCCGCGGGGGCGGCTTGGGGAGACCAGTCGACGACGCGAGTCGCTACGCCAAGCGCTCGGAGCAAGGGCCCCGAGCGAGGATCGGTGACGTAGTCGACGGTGGCTCCGAGATCGACCAGGGCCCGACCCAGCGCGCACGCGCCAGGGGGACCGTCGCTCTCGGGGACCAGACGCGGCACACTTGAGGCGCTCCACACGGGGAACCCAGTCAGGATCAAGACGCGCTCCGCACCAGCGAGGGCCTCGCTCGCAGGTCTCAGAGCTCCCGCGCGGCCGAAGGCTGCGACCTTTCGCTGCCCGGGGTCATGTCGCAGGAGGTCCTCGAGGGACTTCCAGGGGCCGCCAGCGCCGACTTGGGACATGACTGGATCCGGGGGGGGAAGCGCGCGGAGACGACTAGAAGCCGAAGCGACGGAGGACTTCCATGTAGCGGAACAGCCCTGGAGGCGACATGACCTGGAACGTCTCGCCAAAACCGAACCGGATCTGATCGTCGGTGCGGAGCTTGATCTTCTCGCCGGACTCGATCTTGCGCCGGTTGACGTAGGTCCCGTTCGTCGAGCCATGGTCCTCGACCATGAGCTTGTCGCCGTCCCAGCCGAGGGTCGCGTGACGCTTGGAGACGCCGCCGTCGGGGAGGAGCATTCCGCTGCCCTCGGCGCGCCCGACGGTCATCAGGGTCCGCACGGGAATTGGGCACACGAAGGTCTCGCGAGCGCCGCCTGCTTGGCGGCGAATGTCTGCCGCGTCCAGCTTGTGGGTCACGTCGGCCGCCTGGTCCCCGGCGGAGTTCTCCTGACGTTCGACTTGGACGAGGACCCAATTGGGGTGGGTCGCCTCGAAGGCGGCTTGGTCCTGGTCACCCAGGCGAGTCATCAGGCTCTGCAACATCTCCACGGCCGAAGTGTAGCCGGGAGCGCCGATAGCCGCCCGAGCCTGGCTTGGTCCTCAGCCGAGGTGGCGCACTAGGGAGTTCAAGACGTCAACTCAACGCCAAGATTTCGGTCAATCTGACAGCGCTGTTGTCGGTCGCCGCCAGCAAACAAAGCACTTACGGCGTCAAACCCGTGGCCTGGGGATTGCGCCCGCTGCGTCCGGCGAACGGAGGATCAAGATGTTCAAGACTTGGCTATTGGGACGTGTGTTTGGCGTCGAGTTGAAGGCGCACGGGACCCTGATCGGATTGCTCGCGATCGGCGCGGTGTTCTCACTTCTCAGCGGGGGGCTCGGCGGATTGTTGAGCGCGGCGTTGGTCGTCGGGGCCTTGATCCTGAGCGTGACGCTTCACGAGCTCGGGCACATTGCGGCCGCGTCCTTCTACGGAAACTCGACGCGCGGAATCACCCTGACTCCGATCGGGGGGATCGCCCAGCTCGAGAACGAGGCTCAGTCCCCGCAGGAGGAAGTCGTGGTGGCGATTGCCGGGCCCGCCGTCAGCTTCGCCCTAGCGGGTCTCGCCGCGCTTCCCCTGGCCCTCTTTGGGCCCTCCTCGCTGGCGGTGCTCTTCCTGCAGGTCAACCTCATGCTGGGAGTCTTCAATCTCCTCCCGGCCTACCCCATGGACGGCGGGCGCATTCTGCGGGGGGTCCTTTGGAGCTGGCAGGGTTACTTCAAGGCGACCTGGAACGCCGCCCGCGCTGGCCAAGCCTTCGCGGTCCTGTTGGGGCTCGCGGGGTTGTTCCTGAGCGGAAGCCTCGTGATCGTGGCGATCTTCATAGGGCTTCAAGCCACGTTCGAGATCGCTCGGCTTCGTCTCTTAAGGGCCCAAGCGCTCCAGCAAGGACTGGGTGACTTGGCCGAAGGGGACGCCCAGGCTGTCGCCTCGGCGATTCGCACCCGCGAGGGCTGGGTGGCGGCGGCCAGCGACGCAGTCTCACCCCGTCCTCGCGCCCCCGAGCCTCGCGACGCCCGCATGCCAGGCCGCTTCACCCGGATCTCCTGGGTAGAGGGGCCAAACGGCCGGAC
>JAESQQ010000717.1 GCA_016765095.1 Planctomycetota bacterium
ACTACGAGACCATCATCAGGAGGTGTTCGCCTGCCTCTGGCTAGATACCCGCCATCGCCTGATTCAGTTTGAAGAATCGCGAGAAGAGTGGGACGCGGAGTTGGAGTCGGCCTCGGCTGCCCCGCGAAAGGAGTGGCGCGCGGAGTTGGAGTCGGCTGGCGCAGACCCCGAGAGTGCCTCGGGGCCGCGGTCTCGACCTCGGGGGTTGGCGAGACGTTCGGCGAGGCGCTCGGCGCCGTCCTTCGCGGAGACGTGCCCGCGAGATCTCCCTCGCGACTCCCCGAGCCGCGAGCCAAGACGATCACTCCCGCGCTCAGCACAGCGATCAGCACGACCCCGAGCCCGACCAAGAGCCCGAGCGGGGGGCCCGAGCCTCGCGGGGCGGCGTCCGCTAGGGCCTCCCCGCGGAGGTAGCGCTCGAGGTCCGTCGCGAGCGCGGACGCCGAGGGATAGCGATCGCCGGGGTCCTTCTCCAGGCACCGCATGCAGATCGCTTCGAGGTCGGGGTCGACTCCGGGCACACGTTTCGAGGGGAGGGGCGGACGGGTCTCGATCGTGGCGACCAAGAGTTCGGCCAGGCTCCCGCCCGAGATCGGAGGCTCCCCGGTCAATGCCGCGTAGAGCGTGGCCCCGAGGCCGTAGACGTCTGAGGCCGGTCCGACTCGGGCCAAGTCCCCGCTGGCTTGCTCAGGCGGCCAATACCCTGGAGTGCCCATCATTTGCCCCGAGACGGTCAGGCTGCTCCGCTCGGCGGCGAGGTCCTTGGCGAGGCCGAAGTCGCCGAGGAAGGCTCGCCCGGTCGCGCGGGCGATCAAGACGTTGGCGGGCTTCAGATCTCGGTGGAGCACGCCGCTTTGGTGCGCGTAGCCGAGCGCCTGCGCTAGGGGTAGAAAGAGCTCCGCGGCGTCGCGGGAGGAGAGCGGACCGCCTCGCGTGATTCGCTGCTCGAGGTCCTCGCCCTCGATCATGTCGAGGACCAAGAAGGGCTTGCCCCGGTCCTCACCGATCTCGTGAATCGCAACCACGTTCGGGTGGCGAAGTCGCGTCAAGGCCTGGGCCTCGCGCTGGAGGCGACGACCCGTCGTGTCGCTGACGCGAACCCCCGCCAAGAGCTTGAGAGCAAACACCTGCCCCGTGAGGGGGTCGAGCACGCGATACACCGCGCCCATGGCCCCGCGGGCGATCTCAGCCTGCACCTCGTAGCGTCCGATCGTCGTCACGCCGCGAGCCTGCCACCTCCAGCGGCCCCTGTCGAGTTCTCGCCTAGCGCTCCCCGTGCCAGACTGCTCCTCTTCGTCCCCCTGGAGTCGCGGGCATGGCCACCGTCAAGAGCACGACCTTCAAGGCCTGCGGCCTCGAGCTTCATGCCCTGGAAGCGGGCGAGGGCCAGCCCGTCCTCTTTGTGCACGGCTGGCCAACCAACGCGCAGCTCTGGCGACATGTCTTGGCCGAGGTCGGGGAGACCCGCCGCGCGATCGCGATTGACCTCCCTGGCTTTGGGCAATCGGCCAAGCCGCTCGACGCGGCCTACGACTTCAAGTTCTACGACCAGGTGTTCGACGAGTCCCTCGCGGCCCTCGGCGTCGATCGCCTCGGGCTCTGCGTGCACGACGCGGGCGGAGCCCTGGGCCTCCACTGGGCCGTGCAACACCCGGATCGAATCAGCGAGCTCTGCCTCCTGAACACGGTCGCCTCGGCCAAGGCCTCTTGGGCAGTGGTCGCGTTCATTCTCCTCGCGCGAACGCCGCTCCTCTGTCGGCTGACCACGACCCAATGGGGGATCGCCTCGGGCATGCGCTACGGCGTGCAGAACCGAAATCGGCTGACGCCGGAAGTGATCGAGCTCTACACCGCCCCCTTCCGCGACCCCAATGCTCGCGCTGTGTTCATTCGAGCTGTCCGCGCCTTGAGCAAGCAGCGAGGCGGCATGAAGCGAGTCGAAGCAGGCCTGACTGGGTTCGCCGAGACGCCCCTTCGCCTGATCTATGGGGCCCACGATCGGATCCTCCCAGGCGTCGCCCGGACCATGCGCTTCGTCCAGAAGATCCTCCCGCACGCCGAGCTGACCGAACTGACCAAGCTCGGCCACTTCCTCCAAGAAGACAGCCCCGAAGAAGTCGCTGCGCTCGTGGCTGAATTCTTCGCGCGTCGGCAGCCCGAAGTCGCGGTCGAGGACTAGCCTCCGCTCCGGAGGGCGGCGACGGCTCGCTTCAGGAGCTCCTCGAGGTCGGCGTCGCCAGGGTGACTCTTGAGCGCTCGCTGAGCCGCCAGGAGCGCCTTGCGCGGTCGCTCCAGCTCGAGGAGGGCTGCAATCCGCGCCCAGCGAAGCTCGGCTCGGCTCGAGATCGAGAGCGGGCCCAGGAGCTCGTCGGCTGTGGGTGTCGTGCCGGGACTCGCGACGAGGATCGTCGTCAGGAGCGACTGAAGCGGAAGCCGGCCACTCGCAGTCCGAGCCTCCTCGATCCGGAGAACCACGGCGAGCAGGACTTGTTGGCGGTCCTCGCTCGACCCCAGCGTCGCGAGAGCCAGGCAGCAAGGGCCTGGCACGGGGAGCTTTCGACTCAGCGCCACCTGGAGGACCGCGCGCAGGTAGTCGAGGATCTGGCGCGGGAGGGGACTCCAGCCGAGGCGGTAGGCGAGCTGGAGCCGGGAGAGCAAGTCGCGCTGCTCGTCTAGGTCGAGGTGGTTCACAGCGCCTAGGAGTCGCTGGAGGAGCGCGTGGGACTCCTTGAGCGGACGCTCGGCGAGACTCCGAAGCGCGAGCGGATCGACGTCAGCGGGCAAGCCGTGCACGTCGATCCAGGCGCGCGCGCGCGCGGGGTCTCCCCGAACGACTTCACTCAGTTCGCCGAGAGCGACCCGCTGCGCCAGCGCAGGGGGAGCAGACTCTAGCCGCGCCAACTCAGCGCGTGCGAGCGCCCAGCGCCCGAGCGTCGAGAGGGCCGCCAAGCGCTGGAGCCGCGCGACAGAGTCGAGGGGTGCTATGGCTGCCAAGCTCTCGAGCTCGAGCAACGCCTCTTCGGCGCCCATCGCAGACGCCGTGTCCAGCTGCCGAAGGCGGGCCTTCGCTCGCCAACTCAGGAGCTCGGGCCGCACGAATCCGCCCGCGAGGACCTCGCGCAGCGCGTCTGGCGAGCTCCCGCTGGTGCAGGCCGCGACGCTCGCCTCCAGGACGCCGTGATAGCGCGCGTGGTTTTGCAGCTCAGGATCCGCCAGGGCCTGGAGGGCCTCGCGCTCGTTCCCTCGGATCAGCGCCAGGAGACCCTCAAAGGCCCGCAGACCAGCCCGCGCTTCGTCGAGGTGCTCAGAGTCAGCGCCCGCTGCCTGGAGCTCGTCAACGTCCTCTCGAAGCGTGAGCGCTCGTCCTGCTTCACTCGCGAGCGAAAGTTTCGAAGAGGTCATGATCCGCGCCACGTCCGCCGCGACGAGTTCGACCCGGTGGCGCTCCTCGGAGGACGTCGACCACTGCTGCCGAACCACGACCCCGATCACGATCACCCCAAGCAAGACGCCCGCCCCGACGAGCCAGCGGAGGCGCGTGCCCTTCCAATCCGGGAAGCGAAGCGGAAGTCGAATCGTGTCCAGCCCGCCGCTGCTGGGGGCCTCGGGCGGGGCGCCGCCAGCGTAGGTCAGCGTCGGGAGGTCGCTCAGGATCGAGGCTGACTCACCCTCGCCCTCGGCAGGCGCCCAACGCGTCGGCAGCTCGTCGGCCTCCAGTTCGCCCTCCCGGGTGACGGTGTCCGGCTCCGCGCCTCGCTTGACCGTGTCAGGCTCGACGGCCGAACCAACCTCCATTGCGTCTTCGTCGTGGGCGACGGTGTCGGGGTCGGTGTTGGGCGGAAACACGTCGGGCCCGACGTCACGCGTATCGAAGTCGCGAGTGTCTAGCTCGTCGAGATTGCGGGTCTCAAGGCCGATCTTCTCGTGCTTCCGCGTCTCAGGCTCGCCTGATGGCACAGGAGCGGAGGCGAGCTCAATCTCGCGAGCCCGCTGCTCTGCCCCCCGAGAGCGAAGATCCGCGACCGGCCCTGCCAGAGCCTGCCCTCCCACGCGCCGTCCTCCAGCCTCAGGACCTCCCTCGCGCAGAGGCTGGCGCCCGCTCTTGCCTCGGTCCGATCGCTCGTTGGGGCGTTGTTGCGGTGCGCGCTCGCTGTCTGCCCGTCGCGCC
>JAESQQ010000718.1 GCA_016765095.1 Planctomycetota bacterium
AATGCGATCTGTAGGGTGCGGGGCGCCCTGGGGGGGACCGAATGCGATCTGTAGGGTGCGGGGCGCCCTGGGGGGGACCGAATGCGATCTGTAGGGTGCGGGGTTTACCCCCGCCCGCTGCATGTCCGCGCGAGACGGTCCTTAGCGCTAGTCCTCGGAGCGCTCTTTGGCGTAGTCGGCCATGGCGTCCTCGAACTCGACGAAGCAATTGTCGAGGCGCGCTTTCAGCCGGGTCTTGATCTGCTGAGGGAGGAACGCGTATCGAATGCTGTTGTAGGTCAGCTCCTTGATCTTCGCGTAGGAGACCGTGTGGCGCGTTGAGAGCCGCAGATACTCGTCAGTCAGGTTGTTGCGAGAGACCCCGGAGTCGTCGGTCGAGATCACCATTGGGACCTTGTTCTTCTTGAGCAGGGTGAACACGTGCATGGCTCCCTCGACGCCCAGAATGAACTTGTTGCTGGTCAGGTTGATCTCGACGGCGATTCCCTCGCTCTTGAGCCTCCGCAAGAGCTTGATCCGACCGTCCTCGAGAGGAAGGTCTATGCAGTGACCCAGCCGCTGGGCTCCGCCGATCTCGACGGCCTCGCGAATGTGGAAGCGGAGGTCCTCTGGGCGAACGTCACCGATCGTCAACTCGCCCGCGTGCAGCGCGACTTTGACGCCTGAGTAGCGCTCCTTGAGGAACTTGAACATTCGCATGTGAAGCGAATAGTCGCGGATCGCAAGCACGCCGCTCTCAGGCCCGACCAGGTTGACGCCGACGATCAACTCGGAGTCAGACGCGGCTGCGAACCCCGCCAGCAAGCTCGCGAACACCTTCGAGGGGTTGGTGTTGCGAAACGCGTAGGTCTGGTAGCGCATCACGAACGCGTCGGAGTCTATGTCCTCGTGGTTCTTCTCGACGAGCTCCACGAAGCTCTTGACCGAGCCCTTGAACTTCGAGGTCGCCTCGAGGCGGTCAGCGATCTCGCCCAAGACCTTGGCGACGCCCGCAGGCGTCGTCTCGCTCTGGAGCCTCTGGTCCATGTCTGCTGTCTGGGCCCTGGTCAAGAAGAACCGAACCGCGCTCAGCATCGTCTCGATGTACTGGACGTTCTCTCCGATCGCGCGATCGCGGAGCCGCTTGAGCCCGTCGGAGTAGTCGTAGGACGCGATCGCGCCGAAGAAGGCGAAGGTGTCGAAGAAGGCCACGTCGGGGGGCCCCTGCCCGTTGGTCTCGAAGTCCTTGGTTGACCATGCGCTGAGCAGCTTGCGATAGAGCGCGTTGTCGGCGTAGAGCTCGTCGACGGTCACACTCCCGTCTTGGTCACCGCTCCGATCGATCTTGAGCGTGTTCGAGTTGATCTTGTAGCCAGCCTTCTTGACCCACTCCAGGTAAGTCTCCACGTAGAGGGACCCCGAGTAGTGGTGGTGGAGGTCCGCTCCTTTGGGGAGCAGCGCCAAGAGCATTTGCAGCTCGGCGAAGCTGCGCTCCTTGATCAAGTCGTCGAACAGCTTCGCGGTGAACTGCTCGCCCGTCGCGTCACCGCCGAGCTCCTCGACAATGCTCGTCCCGTCGTCGGGCTGTCCGAACGCACTCAGCGGGAGGGCGACCAGGAGGGCCAGCGTCAGGAAGGGAACACGTCTTCTCATTGGGATCCTCGCTCGCCTAGGCCGCAGGCGCACCGACTCTACTGGCTTCCCTCGCTCAACCCAAGCACTCACTCCCCCAAGGCCCAAGGGAGGGCGCTCACACGAGGCCTAGAAGAGGATCGGTGCCCAGAGGCTCGGCACGTAGGCGGCCAGCAACCCGAAGCACACGCTCGCGGCGAGTGGCCCGACGCGACGCTCTACGAACCACGCGAAGAGGGTCGCCGCCGCGAGCGCGAGGCAGCCCAGCGCGAGAATGAAGGCCGCAAAGCTTGCGCCCGTCTGAGAGAGGGCCAGGGCGCCGCAAGCCGTCCCGGCCAGGAGCAGCGCGTGAGATCCCGTCGCAAAGGAGAGTTCTCGACCGCGCGCCTGGCGGGCAGCCAATTGGCTCGCCCCCCAGGAGGAGAGGCTGATCACCGCGCGACGAGCCTCCGACGAAGCGGCTCGGGGCCGCCCCCCTCCGCCGGAGCGCTCACGCCGGCCGCCGCTCCTGCGCTCTTCTCTGCGCTCTCTGGGCCTGACTCTGGCATCTCGGCGCGACCCGCCGCTGCCTAAGGTACCGAGACGAGCCGCTCCTGCGCTCGCTCGGCCTGGAGGGTCTTTATGAACTTGCCGAGGCGCTGAGGCGAGGGCGGCCAGCTCTCGGCGAAGACCGCGCTCGCGACCACGCCCAGCCGCTCGGACCAGCCGAGGGTGTAGCCCCGAGCGTGGTTGAGCTCGTTCAGCTCGTCGACGACGGCCTCGACCGACTCGACGTAGTCGCCCGACCGAACCGCGAGGAGCTGGTCCGTCGAGACCTCCCAGGGCTTGATCACGATCTGAGCCCGGACCTCTCCGCCGCTGGAAGCGAGCGTGATCTGCTCCGCTCCGAAGCCGACGCCGAGCAAGTTGTCGTCGAGCCGATCGAGCTCGAACCCCTCGTCGTCCAAGATCTCCTCGAGGATCAAGACCGCCTCGGCCTTGCTGCCGCCGAGCCCCGGCAATCCGACCTCCTCCTGCCATGGGTCGCCCCGCTGGACCGACTTGAGCTGCTCGAAGGCGAGCGTCCAATCGGAGACGAGGGCCTCGAGGTGCCCCTCAAGCTCTTCTGGCGTGAAGGGATCCCGCCCGTTGATGTACACGTAGCGACGGAAGCGCAGCCGATCGGCCGAGACGAGGACACGCAGTCCGCGCGGCTCGGCGTTGAGGTGGTTGGCGCCGTAGAGGAGGTTCGCGAGCCCGCTCGGGGAGCCCTGGAGGCGGCTCGGGTCGAGCTTGACTCGCTGCTCGAAGAAGCCCCAGCACGCCTCCTCGTCGGGGATCCCAAACGCGATCGTGACTCGGGCGTCGCCCCACACGAACTTCAACTCGCGGCGTTGAGTCCGCGCCACGCCGCTCGCCCCCGGCATCGTCTCGAGGGTCGCCTTGACCTCCTTGGTGATCCGCCGACCCGCCTCGCGCTCGACGACGATCTGGCTGTCGTCGGAGCTGTAGAGCGCCGCTCGGCCCGAGCTGGAGGCCTCAGCGCTGCGCCGCGATCGCGACCTCTTGACGTTGGTGGTGCTCGAGGGGGCCCCCTTCGGGGCCGATTTGACGGGTGTCGACCGGGTCAGGGAGCAGGCCACCCTGAACCCGACGTGTCCTTCGCGGACGCGCGGCGAAAGCCGGAGCGAGACGCCTGGCTTGCAGCGCTCGCTCTCGAGGCGATAGGCCCCACCGCGCAGGGCGCGCGTCGGGCGGTTGGGCGGCTCTCCGCGGCCTGGGAGGGGATCTCCCCGCTGGCAGGTCCACTCGAGGAGGTTCCCGCTCATGTCGAAGCAGCCAAAGGGCGAGGCCCCGGCCGGGAACGAGTGGACCGACGTCGTGCCCTTCCCGCCCTGGTGAGGGTGGCCGCTCCAGTTGCAGTGCTCGGGAGTCGGCGGGCTCTCGCCCCAGGGCCAGGTCCGCTCCTCGGGACCGCGAGCCGCAAACTCCCACTCGCCCTCGGTCGGAAGCCGAAGCTCCGCCCAACCGCAGTAGTCCCAGGCGTCCTTCCAGTTCACTCCGTGCACCGGGTGGTCGTCACCCGCCAGGTAACGCTGCTTGGGTGCAGAACGCGACGTCGCCTCGCAGAACGCCCGGTATTGTCCCCAAGTGACTGGAAACTTGCCCAGGTAGAAGCTCTCGACGCGGGTCAACGAGGCCGTCGCGGCGCTCTCCGCCGCGCCCGCAGAGGCGGGCATGAAGACCCCCGAGGGGACCTTGACCAGGATCGAGCCGTCGCGCTCGTTCCTGAACTCGTTCTCCGGCCCCGCGATCCGAGACAGCCCCTCTGGGACCGGTCTCCGCCGGCGACCTGCCGTCGGCGCCCCCGGCGCCCCGAGCATCGTGAGCGGATCCTGAATCAGGGTCTTCATTTCTCCGCGGGGGAGCCCCCGCGTTCGATCCGCTCGCGTCGAGGGGGGAGGCCGAACGCTGCTCTGGCTGACCTTTCGAATCGTCGTCGTGTCGCTCCGGCACGTTCCGCCGATCCCCTGGAACAGAGCAGCCGCCGATTCAAGCCGCTGCGAACTGTCGAGGGCCATGGCTCGGGCGCAGACCTCGTCAAGGGCCGGGTCGACGTCGGGCTCGAGGTCCCGGGCGCGCGGAAGGGGCCGGAGGCCAGCCAAGACCTCCTGCTGGGCGCCGATCAGGGCCCCGATCGACCCGGTGAAGGGGAGCTCGCCGGTCAGGGCGGTGTAGAGCATGACGCCCAGGGCATAGACGTCTGCCCGGTGATCGACGTTGCTGGCGTCGATCTGCTCAGGGGCCATGTAGTAGGGCGTGCCCATGGCCAGGCCGGTCTGGGTGATCATGTTCTCTTGCCGGGAGAGGTGCTCGTCCTCCTCGTCGAGGAGCTTGGCGAGGCCGAAGTCGGCGAGGTGAATCCGCCCGTCGCGCCCCGTCAGGAAATTGCTCGGCTTGAGGTCGCGGTGCACGATCCGCAAGGCGTGAACCACCTCCACAAGCGCTGCTCCCTCGGCGAGGCGCGCGACGCGCTCCTCGCGAGTTCCAGACTTGAGGTCGAGATCCGTCGCTTCGGGCACGAGGTCCATCGCCAGCCAGCAGAGGTCCGTGCCGTGCTGGCCCCAGTCGAGGGCCCGAATGAAGCGCGAGCTCTCTCGCCCCAAGCGACGTCCGATCTTGGCCTCGCGCTTGAAGCGAGCCAAGAAGTCCGCGTAGTCCCCGTCGGGTGGCCGGCCGACCTTGAGGGCGACCAACGCCCCAAACTTGGTATCAATCGCTTCAAAGACTTGGCTCATGCCCCCGCGCCCAATCTGGCGCTCGAGGCGATAGCGGTCTCCGAGCAGTTCGCCTTCCAGCACGAATACTCCCTTGCGCTGCCAGTCTAGCGGGCAATTCGCTCCCGTTCCGCTCGAGGGGGGGAGGGATGGTCCCGCCAGTAGAATGCGCCGCTGCGGAGGAGCACCATGGCCCACGAGACGATCCTGATCCTGGATCTCGGTTCCCAATACACCCAGCTGATCGCGCGACGGATTCGTGAAGCTGGGGTCTTTAGCCAGATCGTCCGCTACGACATCTCGGCCGCCGACGCGAGAGCGCTGGCCCCCAAGGGGATCGTGCTCTCTGGAGGCCCCGCCTCGGTCTACGCCGAGCACGCGCCCCAGATCGACGTCGAGCTCCTCGACCTGGGCGTCCCGGTGCTTGGGATCTGCTACGGGCTCCAGATCATGACCAAGGCGCTTGGGGGCACCGTCTCACCCTCGGAAGCGCGCGAGTATGGACGCACGACCTGCCAGATCCTCGCTCCCGACTCCCCGCTCCTGCGCGGCGTCCCGAGCGAAACCACCGTCTGGATGAGCCACGGGGATCGAGTCGAGGCCGCCGGCCTCAGAGCCACGGCCTCCACCCCCCACACCCCCTTCGCCGCCGTCGAGCACGAGTCGCGCCCGCTCTACGGGGTCCAGTTCCACCCCGAAGTCGTGCACTCGGTCCACGGCCGACAGATCGTCGAGAACTTCCTGGATCTCTGCGGCTGCGCCCGCGACTGGCAAATGACCGACTTGATCGAGGAGGCCATCGCTACGATTCGAGCCCAGACCGGCACCAAGGGCCAAGTCGTCTGCGGGCTCTCGGGCGGAGTCGACTCGGCCGTCACGGCCGCGATCGTCGACCGCGCGATCGGGGACCGGCTGACCTGCATCTTCGTAGACAACGGCCTCCTCCGCAGCAACGAGAGAGAGGAAGTCGAGGCGGCCTTCCGGCCCCTGTTCAAGGACCGGCTGATCGTGATCGACGCCAGCGAGGCCTTCCTCAGCGCCCTGGCTGGAGTCACCGACCCCGAGGTCAAGCGCAAGCGAATCGGGCACACCTTTATCGAGGTGTTCCGCGAGGCGGCGGCCAAGATCGAGAACGCGACTTTCCTCGCTCAGGGGACGCTCTACCCCGACGTGATCGAGAGCGTGTCGGCGTTTGGGGGCCCGACCGCGACGATCAAGAGCCACCACAACGTCGGCGGACTCCCCGAGGAGCTCGGCTTCGAGCTCGTCGAGCCCCTCCGCCAGCTCTTCAAGGACGAGGTCCGCGCGCTGGGCCGCGCGCTGGGGATCGCCGACGTGCTCGTCAACCGCCAGCCTTTCCCGGGGCCGGGGCTCGCGATTCGAATCCTAGGGGAAGTCACTCCCGACCGGCTCGCGATCCTCCGCCCTGCCGACGCGATCGTGCGCGCCGAGATCTCAGCCGCCGACCCGGAGCTCAAGGTCTGGCAATACTTTGCGGCGCTCCTCCCCGTCCGCTCCGTGGGCGTCATGGGCGATCAGCGAACCTACGAATACACCGCAGTCGTCCGCGCCGTCGAGTCCGTCGACGGAATGACCGCCGATTGGGCGCGGCTCGACTACGACCTCCTCGGACGAATGAGCAACCGAATCATCAACGAGGTCCGAGGGATCAACCGGGTCTGCTACGACATCAGCAGCAAGCCCCCCGCCACGATCGAGTGGGAATAGCCTGGCGGGAACGTGTGTGTGCTCCTGCGCCTTCCTGCGAGGTCAACGAGGGAGGGCCGCCTGCTTGGCGCTCAACTCCAACTGCAGGCGAGGGCGATGATAGGCCAAGCGGCGCGCCTCGCCCAGGTTGCGCTTGGCTTCGGCGTGCTGACCAGCGTGGGCAAGGATCCCTGCCAGGATGATCCGAGCCCGAAGGTGACGTGGATCGAGAGCCGCGGCTCGTGCCAGAGCTCGCTGGGCGCCCGGCGCGTCCCCTTGCTGCTGGAGCGCGAGCCCAAGCGCGAAGGCCACCTCGGCGTCCTCGCCCCGCTCGTCGGCCAGGCGCCTTAACTCGGGCAAGGCTGCACTTGGTCTTCGAAGCGCGGCGATCAGGTGCAGGCTCCGCTCGAGGTCGGGGTGCTCCGGATCGAGCTCACGGGCTCGTTCCAACCACTCCGACACGCGCTCCTGCGACACGTCCTGCAGCGCGAGGAGGGGATCCGCCGTCGCTCTGCGCGCCGACGCCAGACAGCGCCCCGCGCGCTCACGAGGAGAGAGAGGGGCGACTTGAGCGAGGAGCAGGAGTTCGAGGACCAATAGGATTCCCGCGACCAAGATCCCTAGCCGCTGGCCGCGCCGTTGGTTCCGCAACACCCAGGTCTGAGCAGCCAGGGCGAGGAGCGGGACAACAACGAAGAGGAGCGGGACTCCGATCAGCCAGAGCGCGTCCCACCCACTGAGCGTGGTGGCCTCGCTAAGGCGGAGGAGAACCTTGGGCAGGCACGTCGAGCGGAGCAGGAGCTCTCCCGAACCGAGCACTTCGGGCACGTTCGCGGCTGCGTCGCGGACGAATCTCTCCGCTCCTTGATCAAGCAGTTTGGGGTATTGGACGACCTGGAGATACTGCCACCCGACCAAGAGCGAGACGCTCAGCCAGCGCAGGAGCGAGGGGAGGCCGCCGAGGACACGGGCCAACCCGGGCAGCAAGAAGACCTGTGCGCCGACCAGCGTCCGATACCCATAGGCGCTGAGGCGATCCTCGGGGAACAGGAAGGCCACGACGCTCGCCGCCACGAGTTGGACCAGGCACAACGCGGCGAGACCCCTCCGGCGGGGATCGCGCAGGAGCCGCAGCAGCCCGGCGACTCCGAGCAACCACACCGGCGTTTGCAGGAAGACACCCCAACTCCCGATCGCCATTTCCCGCAGCCGCCCAAACGCCGACTCGGGCCACAGGAGTTGCCCCTTGTGGCCAGCCGAGAAGGGCACGCCCCAGATCGTCTGGAGCAGGGTCAAGTGCAGAAGGGCTGGCAGCGCGAGGCCAGCCCCAAACCAGAGGCCCTGCACCAGGATCTCGCGTCGCCTCGAAGGCGTCGCGCGCCAGGCCCGCCAGCCCACGTCGAGCATGGGGCCCGCCAGCAACACGACGTTCCCCTGGCGCGTAATCACGGCCAGGCCCCAGAGGAGACCCAGCCCGGCGTATGCCTTTCGGCTCCCCTCGGTCCGCCGCAAGATCAGCCAGGCTCCGGCCGCGGCGGCCACGACAAAGAACTCGGCGGCGTGGTCCATGCGGCTGCGAATGAAGGCGTAGTAGGGCACCAGGCTCGAGAAGCTCAGCGCCAAGCTCGTGGCAAGCGCCACTCGCTCGGACCAGCCCAGCTCGCGAGCCAGCCGTCGACAGAGGAACGCCCCCAAGAGCAGGAACGAGGCGCTCCCCAGCGCGAGCGCGAGGAGATAGGGTGGCCCGACTCCGTCGGGCGTCACCTCGGCTCCGCAGGCAGAGGCGAGCGAGACCCCGCCGTGCGCGGTGAGATAGTAGGGAGCCCACAGAAGGGGCGTCCCCAGAGTCCAATACTGGAGAGAGCGTCCGGTTGGCGTCGTCTCGAGACGAAGATAGTAGAGGCGCTCGTCTTGGTTGTAGACATCGACGTCGCCGTCGAGGAGCAGGGAGGGCAGGAAGACCGCGTGCCCGCCTTCGTCGTGAGGATCGAGGAACGTGATCGAGTAAACAAGCTGGTCCTCGGCAGGAATCCAAGACGCGAAATGGCCCAAGGGCACGAGGAGCAGCGCGGCCAGGAGGAACGCGCTCACCAGGACAAGACTCGAGCGAATCGACGAGAGCGGTGGCCGCGAAGCCTCGCCTCGCCAGGGACGACGGGCTAGAAGCGCCACGACAAGGAGCAGGCAGCCGACCAGGGCCGCCCAGATCAACCTCCGCGGCCATCCACTCGGAGCCTCCAGCGAAGGGGAGGCAGCCTCCACGCCGGGCGGCTGCCCACGGCGCCCCTCGAGGTAGCGCTCGAGGGAGCGCTTCGTGAACAACCCACGCCGTACCGCGCCGGTCTCTCCCTTCGCGACCCGCACGTCCTCAGGGAAGCGGGGCTCGAGGGCTGGAAGCAGTTCGCTGGGGAGCGCAAAGAGTGCCGCCGGCGGTCTCACGCGCGCGGGCGCGTAGCGCTGCTCGCTTCGATCTCCATAGCCCTTGGTCAGGATCCAGTAATCCGTGGGTCCGCCCACCGTCCACACGTAGCAGCGTCGACCCGAGAGGCTCGCTACGGCCGGGGCGTACTCGACTTCCTCTTGCGCGTCCGGGCCGAGCGGGGCCGCGCCCAACCTTAGGCTGCCAGCCGGGACGTCCTTCAGTTCGGCCACCCCATGGGGTCCGAGGAACAGGGTTTGATCGCCAACCCGCAATGCTCGCGGCGTCCCAGTCGAGTTGTGAACAAGGAGGTCGATCTGGGTCGAGCGGACGAGCAAGATCGTGAGGGCCAGGCAGGGTGCCGCCAACAGCGCGACTTGTAGCCTCCAACCGACGCGCGCCATGACCCCTCCGGAGGCGCAAGGTATCACGCCCCCCGGCGGCCGAATCGAATCGAGCCCCCTGCAGCGCAGGGCTCACTCCCGAGACCAGCACGTCCTCTGAGGATCCAGTAAACGGGAGCGTAGATCGGGAGCGGTCACTGTCGACCACTCTTCTGGCGGCAACACCCCCCACGTGACCGCTCATGATCGCGAACTCTCCCCTAGAGCCCGAGGATCTCCAAGCCGGCCTCCACGCTGCGCTCGGCGGGCGCGCGTGGGTCCTTGTTGATCTGGAGCTCCCAGCAACAGTGGAGCGCGTAGACGTCCTCTGGCCGCCGGTCGAGAGCGGCCTCGCCGTGAAGGGCGTAGGTGATCGAACCGACCATTCCGAGCCCTTCCGTCGGGCGCCCGTCCTCGGCGTATTCCTCGGAGAACTTAAAGCGCAGGAGCCACACCTGGCGTTCGTCGCCCGTCGGCGCCCACGTCATTCGTCGCGTGTCGACGATTTCGATTTCTTCGGGCGAGTCGCCAAACTCGTGCGGGTGAGACAGCCAGCTGCACATCTCGGCCTGCGCGAGGAGGTCCGGCTCGAAGGCCTCGGCTGGAATCTCCTCGCCCTTGCCAAGCTCCTCGAGGTAGGCCCGCGCAACTCCAGCCTGGCGGGGGTCGAGGCAAGCTCGCTTGAGCATTTTGACCCCGCTCTTGCTCCCCAGGCGGGTCGAGGCCCAGGCGGCCTCGAGTTGAACTCGGGAGCAGGAGTGATCGAGGGCGAGGGCCGTCAGGCGACTGCGAGCCTCAGGCACGAGGAATGGCAGGGCCGCGGCCGCGCTGTGGGCATAGCTGTACCAGCGCGAGTCGCTCCCGGTGAGGTACTCCTCAAGGAGCGAGCGCCCGCCTACGCTGTCGAAGGGGTGGGCGAGGCGGACCCCCCGAAGCGCGAGCCCGTTGGCGCAGTCGAGGAGCGCGATCGCAATGAACCCATGGGGGAGCGGCTTCGCCAATCGCTCGACGAGCTCGAGCGAGTGCGGGTGCTCGTGATCGAAGAGCGAGAACACGGTCTGCCAGAGCGTGTCCTCCGCCCACAGGCCGCGTACGGCGGCTTCGAGGATCATCTCCAAGCCCAACCGATTGGGATACATGGCGAACACCTTGAGGAGGAAGATCAAGTCCTCGCGGTGGCGAGTCGAGGCCCCCAAGCGCCGCTCGTAGGCCTCGCGCAGGAGGGGCAGCCCGCGCTCGGTCAGGATCTCGTGGGCGCTTGTGTCTTCGACTCGCTGGAAGAGAGAGGCGAGCATGTAGAGCGCGGTCGCGGGGCAGTCGGCGGCCTCGGGCGTCGGCGAGACGCCGCAGGGGGGGACTTGATCGAGGGCCTCCAAGACGAGGCAGATCGCCTCGGCCTCGTCTTGAGTCCGCACGGGGTAAGTGCCGAGATCAAGGAGCGCTTCGGCTAAGACTGGGCCTGGGGTGGTTTCCCCCAGAGCACGCATGAGTGGACTCATGAGACTGAGTCTAGGCAGCGAAATCCGCCCCCGCACCATCCAGCGTAAAGCCGAGATAGTCGGTGCGGGCGACCGGAGGGAGCTATCGTGGGGCCGTGATCGCCTCTGACGACGGATTGGACACAGCGCTCGCGCGCGTCCTCCACGAGCAAGACAGCGTGGACATGGGATCGCTGCAGACGGTCCTGGCGGAAGTCCGCCTCCGGCGCGGGCTGGATCCGGGGCTCAGCCTGGCGGTCGTCCTGCGCGAGCGCAACTTGGTCAGCAAGGACGCGCTCGAGACGGCCTTCAACACCGTCGGGGCAGAGGCCGGCTTCGGTCACGCCGAAGCCCTCCACGCGCTCGGGCTCCCTCCTGACATTGGCCCCTACCGAGTCGTAAGTGAGCTCTCGCGCGGTGGTATGGGGGCGATCCACGAGATCGTGCACGAGGAGAGCGGCGTCTCGTTCGCCCTCAAGACGATCCTCCCCAACATTGGCGAGAGAGGCGGCGAAGAGCTTGAGCGCTTTTCGCGCGAGGGAATCGCGCTCGGCCGCCTCAATCACCCAAACGTCGTTCGCGTTCACGCGGCCTTCCTGACCGGGCCGACCCCCTACTTGATCCAAGACCTCCTCCCCGGCGGCACGCTCGAGGCGCGGCTCGACCCAGCCAAACAGAGCGTCGTCGCCGACGCCCTGGAGGTGACGCGAAAGCTCGGCGAGGGGCTGGCTCACGCCCATGAGCGAGGCGTCCTCCACCGCGACCTCAAGCCGCTCAATGTGCTCTTCGACGACCGCGACGAGCCGTGCCTCGTCGACTTCGGTCTGGTGCGCTTCCTGAGCGGCTCCTCCCTGACCCAAAGCGGGCAGCTCCTCGGGACGCCTGCCTACATGGCCCCCGAGCAAGCGATCGGGGGCACCGTCGACGAGCGCGCCGACGTGTATGGGCTGGGCGGAATCCTGTTCGCCACCTTGACGGGCCAGCCCCCCTTCACGGGAACCGGGCTGGGGATCCTGGCGGAAGTCGTCCAAGACCCACCGCCTCCGCCCTCTCGCTTCAACTCCAACGTCCCCCGCTGGCTGGACCGAGTCGTGGCCAAGGCCCTCGCTAAGGAACCGGAGGAGCGCTACCCCAGCGTGCGAGCGCTCCTGGCAGCCCTCGCCTCAGCGCAAGCACCCGACGCCAAGCCCACACTGAGGACCCCAATCCTGGTCGGAGTCGCGCTCGTCGCCCTCCTCGCGGCTGGCTTCGTCCTCCGGGCCGCTAGCCAAGAGCGAACCCGCAAACAGGCGACCGACTCGATTCGAAGCCACCTCGCCCCCACGAGTTCAGCCGCGAGGTTCTCGACCCTCGCGTCGGAGCTCGCCGGCTGGGAGCGAGTGCTCGCGAAGGACACCCCCGAGCTCCTCCTCGCGCAAGGATTCGTCGCGATCGCTCGCGACGATCCCGCCGCGGCCCAGCGCGCCTTCGACGCACTCAGCCGTCACTCCGACAAGAAGCGCGAGGCCGATCTCCTGCTCGCCTGTCGCCAGGCCCGCTGGAGCGAGACCTCAGCCGAGTTGGAGGGCGCCATCGAGACGCTCAGCTCCAAGCTCCGCCTAGACGCCCGGCGCGACATCTCCGCACTAGCCGACTACCACCTCCTTCTTGGTCGCGCCCACGCTCTGAGCGGCTCCTCGGCGCGCGCGCTCGAGAGCTTGCTTAAGGCCTCCCCCAGCCTCTCCCAAGAGCCCTGGAAGGAGCTCGCCTTGAACGCGGCGACTCGCGAGGCGCAGGACGGGCGCCTGAAACCGAAGCAGGCGGACGCCCTCAGCGCGGCGATCCCCGAACACGCGGCCGAGATCAAATCCCTGCTGAAGTGGTCGAGTCTGCTCGCAAAGCCTAGCGTCAACGCGCTGGTCGAACTCTTCGGCTCCGAGACCACGGTCCCGGCAGATTACAGCCCCCAGTTGAGGCGTTTTGCTCGACGAGCCCTCGCGAGCGCTCGAGTCGTGAACACGTCCGACCCAACCCTGACCCTGGCCGGTGAGCGGCTCCTGGGCCTGAATCTCTCCTCGGTGATCCCGCCACCGACCAAAATCTATGAGGCGCTCGCCGATTGGGTCCTGATCGCCAATCGACTTCAGCTCGAGGAAGCGGACCGACTCGACCAAATCGCCGAGGACGCGCTCCGCTGCGTCGGCGTTCGCTTCGATCGCGAGCGCAGCGTGCAGCGAGGGCGCTTGTTCGAGGCCACCCTCGAGGCTCGACCCGGCGCGCGCAGCCTCATGGGCCGATACGGGTTCGCTGCCACGACCCTCTACGCGGAGGAGATCCAACAAGCACGCGAGACCCTCGAGGAACTCACCCGCGGCGAACCCGGACCTCGACGGGGGTTCTGGAAGCTCTGGCTAGCGTATCTGGGAGCGATCGCCCCCCTCCCCCTCGCCGACCCCGGGCTTCGGGAGACCCACGCGAGAGCGGTCGTCAGCGAGCTTCTGACCTGCACGGCGTGGGTCGAAACCAACGGAGCCAACGCCGAAGTACTCGCCCTGCTCCACTCGGATCCGGCTTGCCACCATATCTTGTCCGTCTATCAGGACCCCCGCCAAGTCTACCTCCACGGGCTCTCGCGAGCGTCAACGACCCTCGGCGACACGCGAGGGGCCTTGGCCTATCTCGATCGATTCAAGCTGCTCTCGACCCCATTCCCGGCCACCTGGAAGTCGGAGCGGATCCTCGCGCTCTACGGAGTCTGCGTCTCGCAGGACGCGCCCCCAGCCGAACGCACCGAAGCCCTCACGCAACTCAAGACCCTCCTTCCGCAGGCACTCCACAGCGCTCACGCGGATCACCTCAATCGCCCTCTCGACGTGACCTGGCACCTTCGCAAGGAACTCCCCTCCCTCCGGCAGGAACATCTCTCCGCCTACGAGCGCTACTTCCGGGACAAGCCCGTCCAGACCCACGACTCCCTCCGCGCGGCCTGGGTCGCGTTCGCGCTAGGCGAGGTCGAGCGGGCCCGCGCCCTCGTCAAAAAGGCAGCCGAGCTCCTAGACGGCTCCTTCAAGAACCGGACGGACAAGGCCCTCGCCAACGAGATTTTCCAGGCCCACGCCGACGACGACCTAAGCTTGACCCAGATCGAGGACTTCGAGCGTGAAGTCGTCACTCGACACTACGTCCAGGACCGCGAGAAAAAACCCTAGCGTGACCTCCACCTCCTGGATCGCTCGGGCCGCGCTATTCCTCGCGGACGCCGTCCTGGTCGGCCTTTGCCTCGCCTTGGCCTACCACCTCCGCTTTCGCTACGGCGTGTTGGAGCTCGTCGCCTCAGAGCCCCCTCCGACCAGCGACTACGTGCGGGCCTACGTCGCGGCGCTGTTCGTGTTCACGATCGTGCTCTCGACTCGCGGCCTCTACCAGAAAGTCGGACCGCGACACTTCGACGTCGTCGAGCGGACTTGGGGGGGGGTGACACTGGCAGCGGTCGTGCTCCTGGCAGGGAGCTTCTTCGTCCGCGAGCTGAGCTACTCCCGCGCCGTGGGAGTCCTGACCTGGGCTGGCGCGCTCTTGACCCTCCCCCTCCCCCGCCTGTTCCTCCTTCGCTGGCGCCGCTATCGCTACGCGCGCGGACTCGACCTCCGACCCGTGCTCGTGATTGGGCAGAGCCCGCGGGCTCGCCTGATCGCGAGCCGCCTCCGCTCCCTCCGCCGAGAAGGCGTCGAGGTCCGGGGCACACTCTCGACGACCCCCGCGCCCGAGCCGGAGCCCGCCGAGGGTCAACCCGCTCCCGACCCAGATCCAGACCACGCGCCCTCGCTGGGGAGCCTGGCTGACCTCGAGAGCGCCCTCTCGACGACCAAGGCCCGCGAAGTCCTCGTCGCCGAGGAACTCGTGCCCGAGGTGTTCTACGAGACCCTCGAGCGCTGCGAGCGGTTGGGAGTCGAGGTCCGCCTCCTGCCCCAAGTCCTCGACTTGTTCGTGACCGAGGAAGACCTCGGCGAGCTGCGCGGCCTGCCCTACATTTCCGTCCGAGAGCACCGCCTGCGGGGCCCCTCGGCTTTCGTCAAGCGCGCCTTCGACCTGGTGGTCGGCGCGGCCCTCCTCGTCCTGGCCGCTCCCCTGATCCTCGTCCTCACGCTCTGGATTCGCCTCGACGGCGAGGGCCCTGGGCTCTTTGGCCAGAGCCGGGTCGGTCAGGACGGGCGCGTCTTCCGGATCTGGAAGCTGCGGAGCATGATCGGCGACGCCGAGCGCCGCTTGAGCGAGCTCGTTGACCTCGACGAGCTCCCCGAGCCGGTCTGGAAGGACCCGGCCGACCCCCGCGTGACGCCGCTTGGGCGCTGGCTTCGTCGCCTGAGCCTGGACGAGCTCCCCCAGCTCTACAACGTAGTCCGGGGCGACATGAGCCTCGTCGGCCCGCGCCCCGAGGTCGAGGCCATGGCCCAGCGCTACGACGCGCACCAGCGGCGGCGGCTCAAGGCGAAGCCCGGTCTAACGGGGCTCCAGCAGGTCACCGCGCGCGGGTCCCTAGACCTCGAAGAGCGAGTCGCGCTCGACGTTTACTACACGCGCCGGCGGACTTTCTTGTTCGACCTCTGGATCCTGGCCCGAACACCGCTCGCTGTCCTGCGCGGACGCGGAGCTTGGTGAGCCGGGGCCCGACTGGAGCGCGTGCGAGGGCCCGAATGCGATCTGTAGGGTGCGGGGGTTACAGCGCTTGACGCAACAGTGGGCAAGTGCACGAGCGGCGCCGGGGGCTCCCGAGAGGCTGGTCGGCGCGGCCTCGGGGCGGGCGGGGGTAAACCCCGCCCCTACCCA
>JAESQQ010000069.1 GCA_016765095.1 Planctomycetota bacterium
CACCGAGGGCCGCCAGCGCCGCGGCGCAGTCGGCCGTGGGTGGCTGGCCGCTGAGGTTGGCGCTCGTTGCGAACACGGGGACGCCGGCGCTAGCGACCACCTCCCGAGCGAAGGCCAGCCCGGGCACTCGATAGCCGATCGAGTCGCCGCCCGCGCGCGGGTCGAGGACGAGGGTCAGGGGCCCTGGCCAATAGCGCGCCGCGAGACGTTTGGCCGGCGCTGGAAGGAACGCCGCCGCCTCGGCGGTCGCGGCGTCTGCCACGAGGCGCACGAAGGGCCGCTCGTCGCGCCCCTTGAGTTCACGGAGGCGCTCGACCGCCGCGGCGTCGTCGGCTCGGACGGCTAGCCCGTAGACGGTCTCGGTCGGCAAGAGCACGATCTCGCCGGCACGCAGAGCGTCGGCTGCGGCGGTCACCGCCGCCGGGTCCTCGCTTGTCAGGTTCCGCAGGGTCGCGCTCACGCTCCTCCTTGGGGCGACATGCTACCTCTGGCTAGAGACGCCACCCAGACGAGGGGGAACTGGCCGAGAGGGAACAGGCCGAGGGAACAGGCCGAGGGAATGGGTTCAAGCCCAATGCCAGGCGACGAACGGTCCAGATTCAGGCGGAGGAACGGCTTGGGTCACCCAAAACACGGAATATCAACAGAGGGAATAGCAACGGCAACAGGGAATCAACTCGCGCGCTTTCGAGCTGTCCGTGCAGAAGCCTTGAGGATCGCGACGAGTTGCTGCCCTTCGCTTATTGCCTGCTCGAAAGTCGTGCGGCGCGAGAACCGCGCCCTCTCGATCAACCTAAGCCAGTAGACCGATTCGGCGACCTCCTTCGCTGCCAAGAGGACCTTGTGCGCAAAGTCGGCGCGGCTCTCGGCCCCGCGCGCTTCGGCGTAGTGCGCTCCTCCCGCAGTTCCAGAACGGGTGAGCTGACGGGCGACGTGCTTGCCCTGAATCGTCTTCGGGAGTCCTCCCACGACGAGCAGAATCTCGGCAGCGAAATCAAGCAGTCGTTCAGCAATGTCGTCGCCTTTCGTTCCTGTTGCCATTCTCTGTTCCACTGTTGATATCTCGTGTTCGAACACTCCCCGAACATATACCCGCCCCGGACAGTCGGTCCAGCTCCTGTTAACCCTTGCGACCGAGGGCATTAGACCGTTCGTCGCCTGGCATTGGGTTCAAGCCCGGTTCGGACTACTCCTCGGCCTCCTCGGGTGGCCCTCGCGCGATCACCTCGAGCACCAACATGCCCAACCCCGGCGGGACGCCCGCTTGGACGAGGTCTTCTAGGACGGCCCCCGGGTCTTCCCGAACCTCGCCTTCCTCGGTGTAAATGTGCTCGAACGCGATCCCGATCAAGCCGACCACGTTCCCGGCGACTTCTTCGGGGACGCCTCGCTCCTGGAGAGCGGCGTGGATCTCTGCGGGCTCGAGGCCGCGGGCTGACTCCGCCAAGACATAGGTCAGTAGCCCTCGGTAGGGCTCGAACTCAGCCGCGCTCTCAGCCGCGCTCTCAGCCGTTGCCTCCGCTTCGCTGTCGAGGCGCTCAGAGTTGGCCTCGGCCCAGGCTTCGGGTTGGACGAGGATCGCCTCGAGCTTGCCCCTCAGAGCTGGGTCCTTTTCGAGATCGAGTTCCGGGAGGAAGAGCCCGCCTCCGCCGGTCGATTCGCCGAGGTCTCCGAGGACCTCGAGGAGCTGGTCGGCTGGAATCAAGCCAGCCTCTGGATCGAAGGCCGAGCAAGCGATCAAGTGGGCGCCGCTCCCAACCAGGGTCTCGATCAGGGCCCAGGTGCTGACTCTAATCCCACCTTCGAGGTAGAGGGTTGAGGCATGGAAGGCCCGTGAGTAGCGGTCCACGCGCGCCGCCAAGGTGGCTTCGAGGGCTTGAGCCTCTTCGGGGCCGCAGGCGTCGGGGAGGTCGGCCGGCGTGAGTCGAAGGCTGAAGCGCCCGAGCGGGAGCGCGACCTCCTCGGCGTCGTCGCCGCTCCCGGTGAGCACTTGGCCGAGCATTTCGACCGAGGACACGAAGTCTGTGAGCGCGTGTTCGTTCGCGAGGTCTGCAGTCAACGCTTCGGCGCTCAGCGTCGTCCCGTCTTCACGCTCGAAGGTCCCGCCGCCGCCGGCCAAGGCTCTTGTGACGAGGGCATAGGCGGCGCGCCAGTCGGCTTGGCTCGCGAGCGCCCCGAGCCGAAACGAGATCGAACTTGGCGTGCCTTCGTGAGAGAGGAGCACCCCGCGGGTCGAACCGGGGACGAGGAACTGCGCCCCGCCGCTCTCGCTGAAGACCGGGTCGCTGTGGTCGTTGAGGTCCCAGTCATTGGACTCTTCGACGAGGGCGTCCCAGGCCTCGAGGGTCAGTGACGATCCGTTCAGGGAAAACTCGACGGACATAGGTCTCCTTCCGGGGCTAGGGCCGCCGGATCCTAAGGGACGACTCCGCGAGACACACAACGGCAGGTTTGGGACCTGACACGAAACCGAAACGTAGATCTGCGGTTGAAGTCACCGAGAGCTGGCGCTCGGGAACCCATGCGAAATTGGGCTCATTTGGTACATCGAGGAAGACACCAAGCTCTCGGAAGTCCTGAGGCTGGTCGAAATCCTCGGGAGAACGAATCCCGAAGTTCACACTCGTTCTCGTGTCTGCAGACGAATCCGAACCCCGCCTGCTCAGGCCGAGGTCGTAGACTGTCCAACGAGGTCACGATGGCGAGTCCGATCCACCCCCAGACCATAGGTCGCTATCAGATTCTGGGCGTCTTGGGGCAGGGGGGAATGGGGACCGTTTATGAGGTGAGTCACCCCTCCCTCAACTATCGAGCCGCCCTCAAGGTGCTGCACGCAGGTCGGGACGCAACCTCCCAGCAACGAGAGCGATTCCGACGCGAAATTCATGCGCTGTCCCAAGTCTCCCACGAAGGGGTACTCGGCGTCCTTGATCTCGGCGAACACGCCGGCATGCCATGGTTCCTGATGCCTTTGGTGCGAGGCGATTCCCTCGAGAGCCGCCTCTCTCAGACCGGTCGCCTGCCAGTGCTCAGTGTGTTGGACTTTGCGATCGACCTCGTGGGAGCACTTCAAGCAGCTCACGCCGCAGGAGTCGTCCACCGCGATTTGAAGCCGGCGAACATTCTCCTCAACCATCTCGGACGGCCGATCCTGACCGACTTCGGACTTGCCTTCGAGACCGACAGCGGCGAATCCAGGTTGACGCGCTCCGGTGCGATCTTCGGAAGCCCTGGGTTCGCCTCGCCAGAGCAGATTCAGGGCCGCAAGGAGGTCAGTGGCCTCCCGTCGACCGACGTGTGGGGTTTCGGCGCGGTACTCTTTGCGGCCCTCGTCGGAGAGTCGCCCTTTGGAGGGTCGAACCTGGCGGAGGTCTTTGTCGCGACATGTGAGCGCCCCTGCGTCTCACCACGTTCGATTCGAGCCGAGGTGCCTGCTGCGCTCGACTCACTCGTCTTGGACTGTCTCGCCAAGGAGCCCGAGAAGCGCCCCAGCATCTCAGAGATCCTCGAGCGTCTGCATGAGGCGAGGCTGGGGCCATTCCGAGCGCCGCGGTCCAGGCTCGCCGTCGTGGTTCTCTCCTTAGCGTTCCTAGCGGGCACTGGAGTGGCGGGCGGAGCATTCACCTGGATCGAGTCGCAGGCGACCCCATTGGCCCGAGAAGGGAGCCCCTCGCCGCAGCCGAAGGTCTCGAGTGACGTCGGGGAGCGGCGGAAGGGGAGCGGAGAGCGTCGGCTTGCCCTTGAGAGACGAGCGGTATCTGGCGACGACGAGGCGCTGCTGATCTTGGCGCGAGAGTGTCTCAGCGAAGGCTCAGAGCCCGATTGGGCGGCTGGGCTGAACTGGCTGTTGCTTGGGACGGGGCGGAGCGGCCTAGCCCACCCTCTGTTGCTAGAGACGGCCAGCCGTTCCGATTGCCCGGACTCGGAGTTCAAACGAGTCGACGACTGGCTCGAATCCCAAGACCCTGCGCGATTTGCGCGGTTCAGTCTCGACCTCGCCGAGAGGCTCTTGGCCAAGCCCGACCACCCGTTGGGGGAGGCTCGCGCGCTCTCACCCCTCCTCCGAGCTGCCCGGAGCGGGAATCCCGACGCCATGTCCCGATTGGCGAAGTTCTACGAGGAGGCCAGGCCGCCTCTCCGCGATCAGGAACAAGCGACCTACTGGTGGAGAGAGAGTGCCAAGAAGTCCCCTCAAGGCATGTGGGGTTGGGGGCGAACGCTGATCCTTGGCCGGTGTGTCGAGCCTGACGCTGTCCTCGGGAGGGCTTGGCTGAAGAAGGCCGCAGAGGCTGGCTCCCTCGCGGGACAGATCGATTTCGCAATAGTGCTCGAGGGCGGAGTTGGAGGGCCCCCCAGTCCCGTTGCGGCGAGGCGCTGGCTCGAGAGCGCGGCCAGAGGCGGCTCTCTCAATGCGAAGGTGCGCTTGGCTGTTGAGATCAGGGACGAGGACCCGGCACGGGCTAAGCGACTCGTGGAAGAGGTCACAGAGAAGGCCGAGGCTGAGAGCACCTACTTGATCGCGAATGCGACTCAGGAAGGAGCCTTCCCTGGTGGACCCCAGGTTGCGGAGGCCTACTATCTGGCAGCGGTGAAGCTCGGCAGCTTGAAGGCGCTGCATGCTCTTGGCGTCATGGCAGAGGCGACGGACAGTCAAACGGCGATCGGCTGGTACGAACGCGCTGCGGCCAGAGGATTTGCGCCCTCGCTCTCGAACCTTGCCATAAACCTTCTAGAGAGAGGGCATGTAGAGAGGGCACGTCGCTGCCTCGAAGAAGCCGTGGCACTCGAGCTTCCCGAGGCTCACAACCTGCTCGCCAAGCGCCTGTTGAAGGAGGGGAAGCCCAAGCGAGCGCAAAGGCTCTTTGTGCGAGCTGTGCGGCTTGGCAACGGGTACGCTGCGTGGGTCTTGGCGAAACGTGCGAAGGGGCCCGAGCGAAAGCGCTGGCTGGACGCAGCCGTCAAGCGCAATCATCCACAGGCGCTAACGCAGGTTGCCGTGGCTATCTTGAAGTCTCGCGACAAGGCTGCGGTTCCTCGGGCTGAGGATCTGCTCCAACGAGCCGCTGCCCTCGGCGATCTCCTGGCGAGCTTCAACTTGGCTCAGATTTACATCCAAGGTCTGGTTGAGCCAGACACTGTTCAGACGACCTTGACCCTCTTGAAACAGGCGGAGCCCGAGTATGTCGAGGCCGCGTTTCAACTTGCGCAGGCCTACCGAGGGGGCCTGGGGGTAGACCGAGACCTTGCCCTCTCGACCCGGTGGCTGAAGCGAGCCGCGGACCGTGGGTATCCTGATGCCATAGCCGAGTTGGGCGTGGCCTATGCGACGGGCGCCGGGGTCGGGAAAGACCCTGCTCGGGCCGAGAAGCTCTACGAAGAGGCGGCTCGATTGGGTCAAGTCTCTGCAATGTTCTTCCTGGGTCGGAGGCTGGCTAAACGAGGCGAGACCGCGAAGGGTGTCAAATGGCTGGAAAGGGCGGCCGCGAAAGGCAACCGGGACGCACGTCGGCTGCTCGAGACGCTCCAGCCTCGGTAGGGCTGGTTCCGACTCACGATCACGTCTCCCAGACCAGGGGACCAGAACAGGTACCTCGGCACAGCGGGGGCGAGACAGAGGTCAATCCGAAAGGTCAGGTGACCAGGCGCTTCCTTCCACGGCAGCCTCGACGACTCCGGGTCGGTACCAAGGCAGCCCGACTCGACGGCGGTTCGACTTCAACGCCACTCGGTAGGCCTCGAGACGCTCTCCGGGATCCCGTCTGCCCAAGGCCTCGAGGTGAGCCGCGAGGGCGAAAATCTCGGCCGGGAGAAGTTCAGGCTTCGGGTTAGCGAGCAGGGTCGAGAGCCGCTCCTCCCCACGGGAAACTTCGCCGCGCGCGAGTTCGACGGCCAGGGTCAGGACCTGGAGGGTCACTTCGTTCTCGGCTCGGTTTGGGACCCGCGGCGACAACTGCCCCCGATAAGTCTGTAGTGCGCGGCGACAGGCTTCGCGAGACTCTTCAAGGAGGGCGAGAATGACCTGTGACCGAGCGACGAGCTCCTCGTGGAACTCGGGAGCTGGATCGACCTCTGCCAGGGCCTTCCTCGCCAAGCTCAAGACTTCGGGGTCGGGGGAGCCGCTGCCTGCCGAAGCGAGGATCAGACGTCGCAGGGCGAGGCGTAGCCACAATCCACGAGCCAGTCCCACCTCAACGCGGTTGGCAAGGTGACGAAGGGCTAGGCCGGCGAGTCTCTCCGCCTCGGGGTCCGTCCCCTCCAGTTGGGCCAACTCGGCGAGTACGATTCTCTCGGTGGAAGTGAAGGTCGAGATCGACGTGCGCAGGTCTCGGTAGAGGTCGCTGCGGGCCCGATCTGGACCGCTCGCCCAGGTGCCGTGGAGGTGCCACTCGAAGAGCCGAGCTCGGAGGCGAGACTCTCGGGTCCCGGGGAGGGAGACGACGTCTCGCGTGAATTGCTCTCGCTCTTCTCGCTCCACGCTCGCGTTCACGTAGTTCGTGAAGTAGGCCGTGACGCGCGCAAGGACGGTCTGGATCGTCCCGCAGACTTGCTCCCGGAGAGGCCGCGGAAGCCTCGCGGAGAGCCGCTTCGCTCGCTCGAGCAATTGCGGGGCTCGCTTCTTTGCACTGATCGAACCTCGCTTCGGACCAATTGCAACGTGAGCGTTCCACTCCACAGCGAAGTCGAGAGCGTCGCGGTTGAGACAGAGAGCCGAAGTCAGGTCAGGGTCATCACCACGGTGGCGCAGCCGACCCCGTCGACCGGCTCGGAGCTCCGTATAGGCCGCGAGTCGGGCATGGTGGGGTCGGCCTGGAGCGGACTTGTGGACTTCTTGGAGTTGGTCCAGTTCCAACGCTGCTGCCAGAGTCCACACACGCTCCCTCTCCTCGGGAGTCCACCGCTGGAGCCTGAGGAGCTCTGCCAGACCCAAGCCCTTGGCGGGTGAGGTCGTTGCCAAAGCCGGCGTAGGTGAGGGGGAGGGGGCGACCCGGAGTCCAAACGCGACATATAGGACTACAGCGAGAAGACCCAGCGCCGGGAGCAGAATCAGGGCTGGAGATCGAGATCCAGAGTTCGGTGTAGCCTGGCCGAAGCAGGCCTCGACCAAGGCGTTCGCAGAGCTCGGGCGATCTTGGGCTGCTTTTTCGAGACCTGACATCAGGCCCTGGCAAGTTTGGTCAGTGAGCTCCGCACGCAGGCTGCTAGGCGATCGCGGCAGCTCTTCTTGAACCGCGATCAGGGTTCGAATCACGCCCGCGGCTGGAAAGGGGGGGCGGCCCGTCGCGGCGGCGTAGAGGGTCGCCGCGAGGCCGTAGACGTCAACCGCTGGGGTCAAGTCTTTAGAGGCACGCGTCTGCTCAGGAGCCATGTAGGCCGGAGTCCCCATCAGTTCACCGGTCTGAGTCAGCGTGGAGGCTCCAGGGAGGCGGGCAATGCCGAAGTCGGCGAGGTGAGCGCGCCCCTCTTCGTTGAACAGGACATTGGCAGGCTTTATGTCACGGCGGAGGATTCCTTCTGCGTGCAACGCCTCGAGCCCGGCCGCGAGATCTGCCGCGAGCGGCTGTAAGTCGGAGAGAGGGAGAGGGCCTCTCTTGAGCCGATCTTGGAGTGAGCCGCCCACGAGAAGGTCGAGCGCGAGGTACGGCGTTGGCCCGTCGAGCCCCTGCCCTCGAGTCTGGACCAAGTTGGGGTGCTTGATCTCGAGGGCGAGCGCTTCACGACGGAATCGCTCCCGGTCCATTTCGTCTGCGAGGGGAGCGAGCACCTTGACTGCGACGCGCTCCCCCGTCTGGACGTGTACCGCTTCGAATACAGCTCCCATACCGCCCTGACCCAGGAGACCCTGAAGGAGGTACGGACCAAGTCTTCGATTGGGCGCCTGCGACTGGACAGAGGCTCGGGGTTCCCTCGTCTGTTGCTCGTTCGAGATCTGAAGGAAGGCTTCGTCGAGCAGGCTAGCGGAGACGAGCCCCTGCCCGAGGAGTAGCCAAGCCAGTCGAAGGTCCTCGTCTGAGTTCCGAGTGCGTCGAGCCTCCTCGAGCCCGCGGACGAGGTTCTCCCTAGAGACCAGTCCTTGTTCGAGGAGGTGCCGGGCTAGGAGAGTGTCGAGGCCCACGCTCATGAGCCTGGGGAGGAGTCGGGTTGATGTGCCCCGTGGCCTCGTCCTTGCGGGTCAATTGAGAGGGTGAGGTGTTGCACTCGCAGGATATCCACACCAGACCTCAAGGCGACTTGCTTCTCTGGGAGAAGTCCTCCACGAGACAGACGGCCCCACAGGCTCCTTCACGGAGGAGCCTCAGGACCCTGTTGCCGCCGACTCGCGGGGTCGTTCTGACACTGCGCCACCCTAGCAGACGGGTGAAGGACACCCCACAAGGGCTCGGCCCACGCTGTCAGCCAGCCCTGCGCTGGCGCGACGCCCTGCCTATTTGCCCGGCTTAGCGTAGCAAGGTCTTCATTTTCGATCGCCAGACGGGCGAGCTGATCGCCTCGCCTACTTGTTGGGGCGCGTCATGGCTTCGGGCACGACCCAGCGGTCGAAGTCCTCAGCGGAGAGGTAGCTCAGGGCGAGCGCGGCTTCTTTGAGCGTCGACTTGTCCTTGTGTGCCTTCTTGGCGACGGTCGCGGCTTTGTCGTAGCCAATGTGAGGGGCCAGGGCGGTCACGAGCATTAGAGAGCGCCCGACGAGCTCTTCGATTCGGTCGTGGCAGGGCTCGATCCCGACCACGCAGCGGTCGGCGAACGAGCGGGCGGAGTCCGCTATCAATTGGCTCGACTGGAGCAGGCTGTAGATCATGACGGGCTTGAACACGTTGAGCTGAAGGTGGCCGTTGCTGCCAGCCACGGTCACGGTCACGTGGTTGCCCATGATCTGGGTGCAGACCATGGTCAGGGCCTCGCATTGGGTCGGGTTGACCTTCCCAGGCATGATCGAGGAGCCAGGCTCGTTGGCGGGGAGCGAGATCTCGCCGATTCCGCAGCGGGGGCCGGAGCCGAGGAGCCGAATGTCGTTGGCGATCTTCATCAGGCTCGCGGCGACGACGTTTAGGGCGCCCGAGGCCTCGATCAAGGCGTCGTGGGCGGAGAGGGCCTCGAACTTGTTGGGTGCGGTCACGAAGGGCAAGCCGTCGGTGATCTTGCTGATCTCGGCCGCGATCTCGGCGTCAAAGCCGACGCGGGTGTTGAGTCCGGAGCCGACGGCCGTTCCGCCTTGGGCCAAGAGGTAGAGGCGCGGGAGGGTCGCCTCGATCCGGCTGATTCCGTACTCGACTTGAGTCGCGAACGCAGAGAATTCGTCCCCGAGGGTGACGGGAGTCGCGTCCTGCATGTGAGTCCGACCGGTCGTCACGATCGAGGCGAAGGCGGTCGCCTTCTCGGCCAGGGCGGCGCGCAAACACTCGAGGGCGGGGATCAAGTGGCCCTTGAGTTCGGTCACTGCCGCGACGTGCATCGCCGTCGGGAAGGTGTCGTTGCTGGACTGTCCTCGGTTGACGTGATCGTTTGGGTGGACCGGGGACTTGGTGCCGACTTCACCGCCGAGGATCTGGATCGCGCGGTTGGCTATGACCTCGTTGGCGTTCATGTTGGACTGGGTGCCAGAGCCCGTCTGCCAGACCTTGAGCGGGAAGTGATCGTAGAGCTTGCCGTCGATCACCTCTTGCGAGGCTTGGTCGATCGCGGTCGCGACGTCTTCAGGGAGGTCTCCGTGGCGGAGGTTCACGCGAGCAGCGGCCTGCTTGACGATCGCGAGGCCCCGAACCACGGCTCGCGGTATCGTCTCCCAGCCGATCGGGAAGTTCTCCAAGCTCCGCTGAGTCTGCGCTCCCCAGAGCATTTCGCTCGGGACGTCGACGGCTCCCAGACTGTCGGTTTCGCTACGGGTGGACATGGCACGCTCCTGCCGGCGGGACCCCCCGCGCGGGCGGCGCGCATCGAACCATCCAGACCCACGAGGCGCCACCGAGGAGGGCGGCGGGGGGCTCTTCGTTACTCCAGTCCTTCGGGTGGCGGCCACGTCGAAGAGAATCTCGACGGCCATTTCATACACGAGCACGAGAGGTTGTCGCGAAACCGGCAATCGCGGCGCGAAGCGGACCTAACGCGACCCGACTCCGGCGCACGCGCCAGCGACGAAACCGCCTTCGGACAAGCTCGCTCTGCTCTAGCGGATCGCTTAATCGCGCAACCCGAACTCGCCAAACGCCGACTCATGCGGCTCGATCTCGCGAGCGAACTGCCGCCTCCGCTGACCTTGCACGCGAGTCGGTGAGGGGATGCCCGTAGGTTCGAGCCTCCCGTCTCCAATAACATCCGCGGCAGGGCAGCCGCCGCCGTCTCGCGTCCCC
>JAESQQ010000719.1 GCA_016765095.1 Planctomycetota bacterium
ACGAGGGGCCCGCCGGCCCCGAGACCCGCCGCTTGCTCGTGCACCGCAAGGGCGCCACCCGCGCGCTCCCCGCGGGCCACGCGCTCCTCCCCGAGGTGTATCGGACCGTCGGCCAGCCCGTGATCATTCCCGGCGACATGGGGCGCTACTCGTTCGTGCTCCGCGGGACCGACGGCAGCCAGCGCAGCTTCGGCTCCGCCTGCCACGGCGCGGGGCGCCTCCTCTCGCGCTCCGAGGCCAAGCGCCGGTTCACGGCCAAGGAGGTTCAGCGCCAGCTCGAGTCCCAGGGGATCTACGTCCGGGGCGCCTCACGCAGCACGATCGTGGAGGAAGTCCCCGCCGCCTACAAAGACGTCGCCTGTGTCGTGGCAGTCGTCGAGGAGAGCGGCCTCGCCGAGCGGGTCGTCCGGATTCGTCCCGTCGGCTGCGTTAAGGGCTAGCCTGCGAAGAGCGCAGCCACTAAAGGTCGCGTGGGGCCGGCGAGCCGGTCGTCGTGGGCGCACGAGCGCATCGGGTAAACTCCCCCTGTGAGCAACGACTTCCTGCTGGGCAGTCAGCTGGGGCCCTGTCGGCTCCACCGCCTTCTCGGCGCCGGCGCCTTCGGTCGCGTCTACCAAGCCACCCACACGCGGCTCGCGACCCAGGTCGCCGTCAAGGTGATGATCGACAGCGAGCGCCGCAACGTGCTCGCGAGGTTCCTGCGTGAGGGCCGGGTCATGGCGCGCCTGCTGCACCCACATGTGGCGCGGGTGCTCGCTATGGAGCAGGACCGCGGGATGTGGTTCATGATCCAGGAGTTTGTCGCAGGCGAGAATCTGCGGAGCCGTGTCGAACGCGAGGGGCCGCTTCCGATTCCGCTTGCGATCGACCTCAGCCTCGCCATGGCTTCGGGGCTTGACGGGATTCACGGGGTCGGTGTCGTCCACCGCGACCTGAAACCAGACAACGTCATCCTTGGCGAGAGCGAACTGAAGGTGGTGGACTTCGGCCTGTCTCGAGTCGTGAACGAGGATTCGCAACTAACCCAGGAGGGGAAGGGGCTCGGAACTCCGCTCTTCGCCCCTCTCGAGCAAATCTCGGGCGAGACGGAAGCCATAGGACCCCACTCGGACCTGTTCTCGCTCGGGGCGGTCTTGCATTTCATGCTGACCGGACTGCCCCCCCATGCCGTGCCGGGCGACGAGAGCTTCATAGCACTCCTGGCGCGCCGCGCGGGCGACGAGGACGCAGACCCCCGCCTCGCGCGACCGGAGGTTCCAGCGCCGCTAGCCCGCCTGGTGTGCGATCTCCTCCGCGCCCGGCCGGCTGAGCGCCCGCTCCTCGGCGAGGTCCAGGACGAACTGACTCGGCTCAAACACAGCAAGCGCATCTCGTTACGCGGATCAAGCCAGCGAGCGAAGGCCAGCCGTCGACCGCGCCACGAGCGCAACCCGAAGGAGTCGGCTCTCCCCCTCGTGGCTGGCTTGATCGGCGCGGCTGGGATCTTGCTCTTGCTCGCGCTTCTCGGAGGAGGCGAGTCACCGGCTAGGACTGCCCAGGTGAGCACGAGCGTCGAGTCCCCGACCCCACCAGCGGCGGCGCCGCCGAACTCCGCAACAGCGGTGCCCAGTCTTCCAACGGATCGAATCGCTCCCCGGCCCAGCAAGACAGATCGCACCAAACGTGCGGGCTCCAGTCCCTCACCCGCGAGGACGCCCGAGGTCGCCCGCGAAGCCACCAAGCTCGCTAAGCCCAAGGCAGAGCCTCAGCCTGCCGAACCCAAGCCCTCCGCTTCTCCCCTCAAGGCCCACCCGACCTACGCCCTCACCTCGGGGGTCCTCAGGCTGGGAGAGGACACCGTGTCCCTTGGTCCCCTGATTGCGCCTCTCCCGCCCGAGCCCTTTCGGGTCGGGCGCCAACTCGCGACCGTCCTGGTCGGCACGCAGACCAAGGTCTGGCTCGCCCGGGGGTCCTCGCTGCAGCTAGAGCGCGCGCACTCCGAGTTGAGGCTCTTGCGCGGGAGACTATTTGTCGTCTTTGGACACAACTCGGGGACCGTCTCCACTCAGGAGGGCACGATTCGGCCCCAGCCTGGCGCGGCGTTCTTCGTCCAGGCCAAGTCACAGGAGAGCCGCTTCGTGTGCGTTCGTGTCGGTGGCGCTGTTCGCTCGCGGGTGGGCCTCGCGACTCAGGTCTGGCAGGGCACTGAGGCCACGCTCGTCCGGGGAGAGTCCCCGCCCCTGTCTTCGATCCGCGGACTCAAGAACAGACTGTTCAGGTGGCTACCTCGCCGCGACCGCCCAGAGCTCCCCCTGCCACCAAAGATCCTCTACCTCAACGTCTTCGAGCGGGGCCTCGGGAAGTTTGGAACCTCCGTCTTCAACCCCAAGGGTGCGCACGGTTCGAAAGGCTGCCTGCGGGCAAGACCTGACCCCAAGGGCCTCCTGCGCGCGACGCTTCTCTCCAAACCTGACCTGCTCTTTGACCTCCACTCCGACACACGCTTCGAAGTAACACTCAAGCTCAGCGCGAAAGCGCGCCTCCTGATTCTGGTCACGCAGTCCGTGAACGGAAAACACCGCCCCTTGGAGCACCGCCCCCTCCTGGGGACGAGTCAGTGGACGAAGGTCGTGTTCTCAGGACGGGACCTGACGGGGTTTGGCGACGGAGCCCCGTTGAGCGAGGGTTCGCCGGTCGTCGGGTTGTGGTTCGGCTCGAAGTCCTCGGAGGAGCTGCTGATCGACGATCTGAGGGTGACCCGGCGGAGCACGCCCTAGTGCTGCCCGCCAGAAGTTCCGGTACGGGTGAATGTAGGGGCGGGGGTAAACCCCGCCCCTACCAAGGCGTGTTGTGAGCCGTCCACTAGGGTGCCTCGCGGAGGGGCCCTCTTGCGATCTGTAGGGTGCGGGGTTTACCCGGTTTACCCCCGCCCGCCTGTCCGGGAGAGACAGACGGACTCTGCACCGACAGCGCTTAGGCGATCGGCCGGCCATCCAGCTATGTCTTCGTAGTAAACAGAAGGAGTGCGATTGCGCAGCGTCGCAGGTCGCCCAATTTGAGTCCGCGTTTGGATCGTCAAGCGACGATGCGTAATCGCGCCCTTCTGTTTAGAACAGGCTGAGCTGGCCTGAGTCAGCCTCGCTCGGGGCGCCCTCGTCCTCGAACGCTTCGTCGCGGCTGCGGGGCAGTCGGCGACGACACTCACCGCAGAGCACGACCAGGTTCCCGGGCAGGTCCGTCCCGCTCTTGCTCGGAGGGATCATGTGCCCGACTCGCGTCGGGGCCGTCTGGTCGCAGTTTCCACAGCGACTCGGGTCGCGGTTCGCCGCTCGTACGATCGCTTTGAGGCGAGCCTGGCGAGCGCGCCCGCCCTCGGGTCGCAGGCTCGACTGGCCCGGGTCGGGGAGCGCGTTCTTCTGGGTCAGCGCGCGGCGGCGCTGGTGGCTCGACTTGCTCGAGCCCCGCTTCTGGGGGAAGAGCGCCCGTGAGACGCCCGCCGAGAGCTCGTCTGGCGCGGCGACTTCGGGCAAGTCGTCTCGTTTGAGACGCTCGGTGATCGTGGTCTGGTCGGTGCTCCCCACGATCGAGGCCACTGCTCGGGCGGCCGTCCGCGAGAGCGGATAGACCTCGCGACCAGCGAGGACCGCCAGCGCGGGCAACGCGCAGTCGACCTCGAGATCCCCCAGCTTCTTGATCATGGCCCGCTCCACAGGATACGTCCGTTCGGGACGAATCGGGGAGCGAGCCAACGAGTCGAGCACCTCGAGGTAGACCTGGCGAGCGTGCTCGGCGTCCGCGCGCTCGATCAATTCGAGCGAGAAGAACTTGAGCACGTCAGACGGGCTCCCGATCGCGAGCAGGTGGGCCCGCAAAATCGCGAGCACGTCGGGATCGCTCGGCTCGATCTCGTCGAGGCGTTCGCGGATGGTCTCGACGGCCTTCTCGATCACAGCGAAGGACTGGCCAGACTCCTCGATCAGCTTGCGGAGTGTCTCCGGTTGAGAGAGATCGCTCATTGGGGGGTCCCCTCGCCACGCTTTGGCGGCCTGTGTCTATCTTCCCGTGCCCGTGCCCGTCCGTGCCCGTGCCCGTGCCCCAGACATCACGCGAGGCCGGCGAAGCCGGCCTCGCGCTCTCGTCGAACTCGACTTCGACTACCAGTCGTCGTCGGTGCTGTCGTCCCCGAGCAGGTTCAGAAGGTGCGCAACACGTGATTGCGACTCCTCTTGCTCTGGGGTCTCCGGCTCCTCTTTCTCTTTTTCAGCGCGCATCGCGGCCTCCTCTTTCAGCACTTCGGCCAATCGGTTGGGTTGGGGGGGGGCGCCGCCAGAGACGAGGCCCTCGTCGAGGCGTTCGCGCTCCTCAGGCTCGGAGGAGGCGTCGGGCGCAGCCGAAGCGATCCTTGCCAAGCCCGGCGTTGCCTGACCCGGCGTTGCCTGATCTGACGTTGCCTGATCTGACGTTGCCTGATCTGGCGTTGCCTGATCTGGCGTTGCCTGATCTGACGTTGCCTGATCAGGGGCTTCGCCGCCGCCGCTCACGACGCAGTCCTCGCGGCGATTGCGCTCAGACGCCTCAAGGGCCGCCGCTAGGCGCGCGAAGGGATCGGCCGGCGCTGGGGACCCGCTGGCTGGCGCAACGCTCGCCCGGGGGACCGCGACCGAGGGGGCCTCGGCGAGCTCTTGGAGCGCGCGGGCCTCAGCGGTCATAGCTTCGCGAGCCAGACGCTCTTGCTCACGCCGGAGCAGCTCTTCAGCGCTCGGCACAAACTGCTGCGCCTCGGTGTAGAGGGTCACGGCCTGTTCGTGCTCGAAGGCGACCCGCTCGCTCGCCACGATCTGCGGAGCCCCCTCGACCCCGGCCGCTCGCGCCAAGGCGCGCTTGATCAGCTCCGGGTCGTTGACGAGCCCGAACTCGGCCGCGAAGGTCTCCGTGGTCCGCAGCTCGGAGCTTCGGCCTCGCTTGACTTTAATGACCCAATCCCGCTGGACGAGCTCCTTGACGTGGTCGTAGACCGAGCTCCCGCGCTCGCGAACGAGGCGCGATTGAATGATCGGCTGGTTGAGCGCGATCAGCGCCAAGGTCTCGGTCAGGCCCTGCCCCAGGACTGGGCGTCCCACGGTGACCACGTTCCGGCGGAAGTCTGCCTTGAGGTCCAGCACGTAGCCCGTCACGCTCTTTGTCTTGCCGGGAAGCGTGATTCGGCGCCTAAAGACGCCAAAGGGCGAGTCTTCGAGGGTCTCGCCGAGACGCGCGAGGGTGCCGGCGACTTTCTCGACCGAGAGGCCCATGGCCTCGGCGAGGTCCAACTCACTCAAGGGCTTGTGCGCGGAGAAGAGCTGAGCGCAGAGCTCGAGCTCTGGCGCACCGCGCCCAGGAGTGACCTGGGCGGCAACGCGCTCCAGGACGCCCGAACGAAGCAGGTTCGTCTCCGCCTCAGCAGTCTCTACCTCGACGCTCTCAGCAGTCTCCGCCTCAGCAGTCTCCGTCTCAGCAGTCTCCGTCTCAGCAGTCTCTACCTCGACGCTCGCCTCGGACGAGTCAGTTGCCTCGGGGCCGACTCCCTCGGGCAGGATCTCAGGCCGCTCTTCGCTGGTGTCGTTCACGCCTCGCCGCCTTCCTCGATCGCAGTCCGAGAGGCCTCGCCCTCGTCCGCGGTCTGTTCTTGGGTGTGTTGTTCGTCGTCTGCGTCTTGATTGCGGATCCCGCTCTGGAGGATCTCGTCGAGCTCGTTCTCGGCCCAGTCCACGGCCTCGCGCCCGTTCTCGTCGAGGACGACGCCCGCCCGGATCTCACCAAAGTAGGGGCCCCGCTCGATCCACAGCTCGCCGTAGAACTCCTCTTGGGCCAGGTGAACCTCCTCCTCGTGCGCCAGGAAGAGCGCCGCCAGGAACGCGGCCGGCCGCGAGCGCTCCTCGGTCACGAGCTGGGTGAGTTCGACCCGCTGCTCAATGCCCGCCAGGGGCTCGTTCCGACCGAGGCGCGCCCAGAGCTGCTCCCGAATGACCTCGATATCGCCCTCCAGGTTGTCCTGATGAGACGACCCGACGCACTCCACGAACGCCATCTCTCCGTCGAAGTCAGGCTCGAGGTCCTCGAGGAGCTCGCGCTGAGCGAGCCGGTCGTCGTATTCGCGGAGCGCGAAGATCAAGTCCACGAGCGTCAGGCCGCGCGCGCGCAGCGGTTGATCTCGGGGCGAGAGGAAGCTCGCCGGATTGCCGCCGGGCTCGTCGCCGCCGCGAAGGAAGCCGTATTCGAGGGGCTCGTCGCCCGGCAGAAGCCGGGGGGTGAACCGACCACGCTCGTCGTCGAGGCCGAACTCGAACTCCTCGGCGAGGGTCAAGTCGAGGGCGTCCTCGTAGTCGAGCTGCCGCTGACGATTCGCCATGGCCTGGGCCTTGAGGTGAATCAAGCAGGCCGCGTAGAAGATCAGGCGTGCGACCTTGCCCAGGTCGCGAGCGTCGAGGACCTCGTCGAGGGCCGCGAGGTAGGTGTCGGTCAGGTCGACGACGTCGAGGTCCCAGGGATCACACTCGCCTCGCTTGGCGAGGTCGACCAGGAACTCGAGGCCCGGGTCGTTGCCGAGGCCGATCGCGGCCTGCAGCTCCCGGTCAAGATCACGCTCGGGCGCGCTGCCGTCCCAGGCGCTGCCTTCGGGCCCGGTCTCCACCGCTCCGCTAGGAGGAGCTTCGACCTCTTGCTCGTATTGATCGGCTCCGAACTCCTGCTCGACGATCACGAGGCGAGCTCGGTTTGGGCGGCGTGCGCCCGCTCGGTCGTCAGCTCGACGCTCTGGTCGACGGTGACCCCGGTCACGACCGACCCAAAGTCCTTGCGCATCGTGACGCCGAGGGTCTGGTTCGAGAGCTCGAGCATGGTCCGGTGGTGACTGATCACAATGTACTGGCGCTCTTCGGCGCGGCGACGGATCGCCTCAGCCAAGATCTTCGTATTGACCCCGTCGAGGTCCTTGTCGACCTCGTCGAACACGAACAGCGCGGCCGGGTTGACCTCTTGGAGCGCGAAGATCAGCGCCAGCGCAGTCAGCGCCTTCTCCCCGCCGCTCATGACTTCCATTCGGCTCAGCTTCTTGCCGCGCGGCCGAACCTTGATCTGAAGGCCCCCCGCAAACGGATCCTTGGGGTCCTCGAGGATCAGGCGCCCTTCGCCGCGCCCGAGCTCGTAGTAGGTCTTGGAGAACGCGTCGCGAACGCGAACGAATGCCTCGAGGAAGGCGGTCTTCTTGCGACCCTCGAGGTTCACGATCCGAGTCCGAATCTCGGTCTTCTCGTGCTCGAGGACGCCGAGCCTCTCTTCCAGCTCGGAGTGACGCGTGCGGGTCATTTCGTATTGATCGATCGCGAGCGCGTTGACCGCGCCGAGCTTCTCGAGCTGCTGGTCGATCTGACTCAAGATCCCCTGAATTCGCGCCCGCTCCCGCTTGAGATCGGACGGCGCCTCTTCGGGTCCTGGGACCTCAATCTCACGCTCGAGAGCGGCGGCGCGGAGCTCGATCGCCCGCGCTCGGAGCGCCTCGAGGGCGGCAGCCCCTGCCTCGAGCCGGCCGAGGAGGTCCTCCAGAGTCCGAGTCGCGTCGCGAGTCGAGTCATGGGTCAACTGGACCTGCTCGCGCGCCCCGTCCCGCCGACGCGTCAGAGCTGCCAGCTCGGAGCTGAGCTCCTCGAGCGCAGCCTCTTGCTCGCAGAGCTGGACCTCAAGGGTCGCCAGGGCCTCGACGAGCGAAGCGCGCCGAGCCTCGCTCGCGCTCGCTCCCTTGATCGCCTCGGCCAAGGCGGCTTCGGCGGTCTCGAGCCGAAGCGCGCTGACCTCTTGATCGCGAAGGGCCGTGGCCTCGCTCCGCCGGAGCGTGTCGAGGCTCTCGACGAGCGGAGCCCGCTCGCTCTCGAAGCGCTGCGCCTGCGCGGTCAGGTTGGCGTATGCCTCGCTGGCGGCGGCGTCGTCGAGCCCACCCAAGCCGAGCTCGACGGTCTCGAGGTCAGAGCGGACCTCGGCCAGCCGCGGGCTGGTCGTCTCGAGGCCCGCGCGGACCTCCGTCCACTCGATCTCGAGCGCTTCGAGCTGCGCCGCCCGGGGGGCGAGCCCTTGCTCGATCCGGTTCAGCTCAGTGTTGAGGCCTGCGGCCCGAGCCTCGGCCTCGCCCAGGGCCGAGCGCTCTTGCTCGATCTCGCCGCGAACGGCGTCGAGCTGGACCTCGCACTCGACGAGGGCCTTGGCCGCAGCGTCGCGCTTCTTCTGGAGATCGTCGAGCTCGCGGCGACGCTCGGTCAAGAGCTTGCCTGCTTCGGCCGCAGCTGCCAGGAGCCCGCCCCGCCGGCTGCGGCTGCCACCGCTCATGATCGCGTTCCGGCCGACGATGTCCCCCTCGAGGGTCACCATTCGGAACTGCCCGATCAGAGGCTTGGTGTGGTCGAAGTGCTCGACGACGAGCGTCGTCCCGAACACCTCACGACAGACGTCGAGGTAGCGCTGGTCGGTGCTGATCAAGTCGATCGCGAACCCAACGATCCCACGCCCCCGAGGCAGCTTGGGGGTCCGTGGCCCACGAACTCGATTCAAGGGAGCGAAGCTCAGGCGTCCGGCGCGCTCCCGCTTGAGGATCTCGATCGCGCGCCCGACGACGTCGTCGTTGTCGGTCACGACGAGGTTCAAGCGACCCCCGGCCGTGGCCTCGAGGGCCTCGGCATACTCCGACTCGAAGTCGATCAGCTTGCTGACCGTCCCGTGGATCCCGCTCAGGCCGGCGCGGTGGAGGGCCTCGAGCGCGCGCCCGCCGCTGACAGCGAGGGCTTGATCGCGGCGGGCCTCGATCGCAGCCAGACTCTGCTGGGACTTGCTGATCTTGGAGCTGTAGGTCTCGAGACCGACCCGCAGGTTTTGGACCTGCTGGATCAGCCGACGACGGCGCGCCTCGAGCTGAGTTTGGCTCTCGCGCTTCTCACGGAACCGGAGCGAAGCTGCGGCTGCCTCTTGCTTGAGCGACTCCTGGCGCGTGGTGTCCTCGCTGACGCCCTCGGCGAAGAGCGCCCGGCGCTCCTCGATCCGGCTGAGCCGGTCCGCGAAGGCCCGATCCTTCTCGACGAGCTCCTGCTCCTCGGTCCGGAGCAGCTCGCTCTGCTTGCGGAGGGTCCGCATTTGGTCGGCGCGATCGAACTGGTCCTTGTGCTCTTGCTGAAGGGTCCGAGTCGCAGCCTCGAGGCGCTGGTTGATCGCGTCGAGCTCACCCTCGCGCTTGGTCAACTCCTCGTCGACGCGAGCCGCGTGCTGCTGGGCGCGGGCGCTCGCCTTGAGGCCCTCGTCGCGGGCCTGCTCGAGCTGAGGACGACGCTGGGCCTGAGCGGCCTGTTCGGCCTCGACCTCACGCAACTTCTCGCGCTGGTTGAAGACTCGGGCCTTGAAGGCCTCCACGCTCCGGAGCGCGACCAGACGATCGCCTTCGCCCTTCTGAGCCAGCTCGGCCTCGATCGCGGCCAGGGCCTGACCGGCCTCAACCTCGGCCCCTTGGCGCGTGGCGACGACTTTCTCCGCCTTGGTGCGCTCCTTGGCGCCGTTCTTTTGCTCTTCCTCGGCGCGGACGACCGCGACTTCAGCCTCGGTGACCTCGAGGACGACGAGGTCCTCTTCCATGCTCTGCTTGCGGCTGGTCAGCTCTTGGGCCTTGAGCGCCTGATCCCGCTCCTTCTGGAGCTTCTCGAGCTGCTTCTTGAGCTCGACCAGGATCAGAGTCGTGTCCTCACCGAGCCGATCGGCGTTCTCCAGCTCCTTGAGAGCCAAGTTGATCTGGTGATCGAAGTCCTTGGTGCCAGCGAGCTCGTCTAGGACCTGGCGGCGCGGAACCGGACCCATGCTCGTGAGCCGGATCACGTCGTTTTGGAGCACGAAGTTCTGGCCGCTCGTGGGGAGGCCCATGTGGCGGAGGACGTCGTGGAGATCGCAGAGCCGGATTTGGTTCCCGTTCAGGTGGTATTTGACCTGGGCGCTCTTGTCCTTGCGCCGCCGGATCGAGCGCTTGCACTGGATCACGCGCTCGATCGGGAGCTTGGTCTCGGGATCGGTGAAGGTCCCCACGAACTCGAGGGCTACGCTCGCCGTCGGCTTGTTGCCCAGCTCAGAGATCAAGTCGGTCAAGCGGTCGGCGCGCATGCCCTTGCTGCTGCTCGTGGCGAGCACGAACTGGAGCGCGTCGATCAGGTTTGACTTGCCCGAGCCGTTCGGCCCCGAGATCGTCGTGAAGCCCTCCCGAATCGGGATCCGCGACTTGCGCGGAAACGACTTGAAGTTGTCGAGGACCAAGGCGTCCGCGCGGACCGAGATTGGACGACCTAGCCGCCTGAGCTCTGCGAGGTCCACCGCGCTGTCTACTTTCAGCTCCGTGTCCATCTGCTCCCCCTTGTTCTTGGCGTCGGGGGGGATCTCCTGCGTCACGCTGGAGCCCCCGTTCCTAGGGGGCTCTTCGGTCGAGTTGGAAGAAATCTTTTGCACATGCCTAAAGCGGGTGGGGAGATGAAGAGGAGGAAGAGTGGAGGGCGGAATCTAGCGAGCCCCACCGACAAGTGGGGCAAGGGGTTAGGTCGAGCAATCAATCGTCGAGCGTTTTCGCCCGCTCTCAATTTTTTTCGGAAGTAGAGCCTCGCGAGGGCTGATTCCCCCACCCCCGAGCCGAGATTCTCGGCGGGAATCAATCGTGCCCAGGGGCGGCAGTGCATGGAACGACCTGCGCTGTCGAGACGTGATCTGGATTGGATGGCTGGGAGGCTCGCCGAAGTCGCCTCCGCCTGCCTCGGGGGAAACACATGATCCGCCACCCGTTCGACCCAGAGGCCGCTCCGGCCCAAGAGAGCGTCCCGCCTCACCTAGTGATCGCGGGGAGTGCGGGCTTCGCCCTGCTCCTCCTCTTGGTCGCGTTGGTCGTGATCTTCAAGGGTCCCAGCCAGGACCCGCTCGCGGCAACTCGAGTCGCCGAAGCCAGGGCCGATCTCGACCGCCGCTTTCAGGACGCCGCGAAGCGAAGCGCCAACCTCCGCAACGAGCAGCAAGTCAGCTTCGAGCGACTGACGAGCCACCGGAGCGAACTCCTCGATCTGAGCGAGGAAGCCGCGCGCGTCAACCGGCCCGAAGTCGCCCAGAGAGCTGAAGACCTCGCCAACTCCTCCGAACTCCGCGAGAGGCTGGGGCGAGCCCAAGCCGAGCTCCTCCGAGCCACGCAAGACCGGCTCGAGCGGGCCAACGAAAGGGGCCTCGCGGCCGTGACCCGCGTTCTTAAGCGACTCCCGAGCGGATTCAAGGACGCAGAGCGGCGCTGGTGGAAGACTCAGTCTCAGCGGCTGGAGACCTGGACGAGCTTCCACCGGGACGTGAGCGCATTCCTGGCGACCGCCAAAGGCGAAACCGCCGGTCTGAGCGAGCTGACTCGGGCCCGCGAGCTTCAGCGACGGGCGCAGCAAGAGAAGCTCTCAGCCACGTCTGACGCATACGCGCTGGTGGATTGGCTCAAGGCTCAGTCGAAGCTCGGGGTGGTCGTTCTCAGACGCGAGGTCGAACTCCGCGAAGCCGGCAGGCACAGAGAGGCCCAAGAAGCGCGCCAAGTCCTCGAGTCCCTCGAGGAGGACCTGGGTGGGTTCCTCACCGAGCACCCCCGCGAAGCGGGCCGCCTACTGGGAGTCCACCCCCCAAACGGCCTGCCAGACTTCATGAGCAGTTACCTCGGCGAGGGGATCTGGGAGGTCTTGGTCCTCGGCGATTGGTACCCGCCGCTCGAACGCGCCAAGGCCACAGACCTCCCCGAGCTGTTTGGACTCGTCCCCCGCCGAAAGTGGTCCGAAGTCCCGCCGGCGCGTTTGTTCGCCAGGCTGGCCAAGCTCGAGACGACGGTTCGCCTCCGTTGCACGCTCAGCCTCTCGGTGGCCTGCATTCGTCGCTTCAGCAAGGCTCAGATTCGGACCCTCGTCAGAGACTGGCCCGAGCGGTTCCAAGACTTGATCCTGCGCCTCCTCCCCCCCGCGGTCCAGCGAGAGGTTCGCCCTGAAGCTGCCAAGGCTGACGTCCCACCCCTCGGGGTCGCGAGCTCGATCGGGACCGGGTTCTTCGTGACCAAGCGACACCTCCTCACAAACGGGCACGTGGTCGGGACAGCCAAAGAAGTCCGCGTCGAAACTGCAGACGGGGTCCAGACGGGCAAGGTGATCGCAGTCAGCGCAGCAGAGGACTTGGCCCTGATCGAAGTCGCCCGGGGAGGAGTTCCGCTCGTCGCGGCGGAGACTCACAACCTGCGCATGGTCTTCGCCTATGGCTACGGGAGCCTCTCTGGCCAGGCGAACACGCTCCTCTCGACTGGAGGTCGTGTCGCGGCCGTCGCCCAAGGCATGGGCCGCGTAATCTTCTCGGCGCACGTCAACCCAGGGAACAGCGGCGGGCCCCTTGTCGACGCTGAGGGCCGCTGGGTCGGCGTCGTGGTCGCGAAGTCTGTTCGGACCTCAGCCGCCGAAGACTCCTTGGGGATCGCGATCCATGGGGATCGGGCCCTGGCCTGGCTCAGCGCACAAGGGATTCGGCTGCGAGCTGCTGCTCCGAGCATCTCGGACGAGACCCCGCCCGACGCCCAGGTCCGCCGCTCGGTGGCCCGAATCGTGGCCACCCACCCCGCTCACGAGTCTCCAGCGGCCACGAGCGGAGCCTCGACTCCTAAAGCCGCGCTCGAGGTCTACCTCCAAGTCCTCTGCCGACTCGCCGACGCGGAGGCCCTCGACCGAGTCCTGGACTTGGAGGCGATCTTGGCAGACCTCCAAACGCGGAACCCCGACGCCAAGGGCCTCACGACGGCCGGCCTCGCGGCGGGTTTCAAGGCCGAGCTCCGCAAGAAGGAGTCGCGCGGGCTCACTCAGGCCGAGGTCAGCGGCCTCCTCGCGGCGTCGAAGACCGAACTCCGCGGCGAGCGCGCCACGATCACGCTGCCGGGTCCGCTCGAATACCGGTTCCGGGAGAGCCGGGAGGGATGGTTGATCACCTACTTCCCCCACTAGTCGTCGTCCCGGTCTCGTTCGTCCTCGAGCCAAGCGACGTGCAGGAGGAGCGCGTCGAGGTTCTTCGTGAGGTTCTTCTCCTCGGGGTGCTGGGCGGGGAACAGGCGGAAGCTGCCGTGGTTGAGCATCACGAGGTTGCAGAAGGCCTCCACGCCGCTCCCGTCGGCGGTCAATGCAGCCACGGGTTGCCCGTCCTCGAAGAACACCTCGCCGTTGAGGCGGTTCGACTCGATCTGAATCCGAGCCGTCTTGCGCCCGAGCGCGAGGACCTGGAAGAAATCGGTCAACGGCATCTCGGCCAGGTTGCCCGCGACCGCCGTCTGCTGCGTCGCGGCGCCTTGGGTCATAGTTTGGAGCTTGGCGGCCAAGACGTCGTAGTTGATCGGCTCGGCGAGCACGTCCTTGGCGCCTAGGGCGAGAGACTTCTTGATCAGCCCCGGGTCGGTCTGGCTCGTGACGAACACGACCGGGACCTTCTTGGCGGTCGGGTGGCGCCGGAGCTTAAGGAGGAGTGAGATCCCGTCCAACTTGGGCAAGACCGTGCTGGCGATCACCGCCGCAGGGTGCGGCTCGCTCGTGATCTTCTCGAAGGCCTCGGCGCCGTCGCTGCAAGCCTCGACCACAAAGCCGGCTGCGCTCAGCCGGAGTTCGCTGATCGTGAGCGCGCTCGCGTCTGGGTGGGCGACGAGGATCCGAACGCCGCTCTGGCCCCCAGCCATGCGCTCGACGTAGCGCTCGTCGCGCAGCGCCTTGAAGAACGCGTCGACGAACAGCGGGTCGAAGTGCAACCCAGCGCGATCGCGAAGGGCCTCCGCGACCAAGCTCTCCTCGATCCCGGCTCCGATCAGCTCGGAGTAGGCGAGCGAGATCGAGGCGAGACGTGCCGCGACGGGGATCTCGGACCCGATCAGACCGCTTGGCCGCCCGCTCCCGTCCAAGCGCTCCTCGAGGGCCGAGATCGACTCGGCGAGAGGATAGGGCGAGCGCAGGAAGGCTGCCGCAGCCAGCGCCGCGTGAAGCGAACGACTCAACCCAGCGTCAGCCCCGACCGGAGCGTCGCCGCCGAACCGAAACCTAGCGAGATGTGGACCGAGCGCCGCGAGGGTCGCGACGACAGCTGCAGTTTCGCTCTCGATTCGACCGAGGCCTAGGTGGCGCGCGCTGAGTTCGGTCATTCGCACGATCCGCTCGACCGAGGGCTCCACGCCGGTGTGGTCCTCGACGAGGTTGACCAAGAACTGGAGCACATCCCGCGCGAAGGTCGCGACGAGGTCGCGCCCGACGGCACCTTCGACCAGCGCAGCGGCGTAGTTGGAGGGCTCGAGGATCTCGACCTCAGGTCGGGTCAAGCGGAGCTCGTTGAGAATGCTCCCGAAGCTCGCTCCCCGCGCGATCACGATTCGAGCTCGGCTACCTCGGACGAGATCCTGCGCGCTGCGAGCGTCGCCAGCGTCCTCGACTTGAAAGCCGCCGCCCTCGAGGAGGGCCTTGAGGAGCATTCGCTGGTTGGAGTCTTCCTCCAGCACGATCGCGTTGGGCACAAGGCCTCCTTTTGAGGCGCAAAGGGGGGAGAGAGGGGAGCACGGCTCCCCGGAGGCTAGCTGCTCAGCTCCTCGGGAATCACGATCCCGAGCGCGTCGCCGTCAACGACCGTCTCGACAGCTGCCCGAAAACGTCCCTGGACGTCTTTTTCAGCCAAGTCCCGATAGTCGGGCTCGATCGTGGCCCCCTCAGCGTCCCGAATCACGGCCACCAGCGGTCGCCGCAAGAGCTCGGGGTTGGGGTGCACGACGACCGCGATCTCGCCCCCGCTGAGGCGAACCAGGGTCCCCGCCGGGAAGATCCCCAGCATCGCGCCAAACGTGCTGACGACGGTCGGGTCGAAGGTCTCTGAGCCGCCCGAGGCAGGGTCGTAGGAGCTCGAGCCGTAGCGACGAGTGTCGACCGAGGTCGAGCCGAGGATCTTCGAGCCGAGCCCGACGATCTTCGAACTGCCGTCAACGCTCGAGGGCGCGACGACCTTGGGCTGAAGCTCCCGAATCTTCTCGAACGCTTGGTCGGGCAGGCAAGCCTGCTGATCGTCATGGTCCGAGGTCAACGCGTCGTAGAGCTCGCAAACCGCCACGATCTTGGTGTAGGGGTGAACGTCGAACACCGGAATCCGCATCCGCGTCCAACGTCGCCAGAGGTCAAACTGGAACGCGACCAAGGCCCCGATCTGAGCCCGGCTCGAGATCTGCTTCGACTCCAGGAACGCGGCCAAGCTCCGGTAAGGGTGTCGTCCGATCTCGCGCCGATCGGCCTTCTCGGCGCCGCCCCTCTGGATGACGTCCGGCGCTGTCCGAAAGCGCCCGATCCCGTGAAGGAACGCTGCGTAGGCCAAGTCTGAGAGCTGCAGATTTCTGAAGCCCATTCGCCGCCCGAGGCAGATCGCGAGCAGGCCAGTGTTGACCATGTGTGTGAACTGGTACTCGTCTGCTCCCCGCACGCGGGCCAAGGCGAGGAGCCGGTGCTCGTTGCGAGCGCTGAGGGTCACCAACTCTTGGGACGCCCGCTGCAACTTCTGGGAGAAGTAGCGCGCCAGCTGGTCGTTTCTGAGGTTCTTGACGTATTCCCGGAGCAGGATCAAGGTTCGCGAGTAGGCGAGGGGGAAGTAGGTGTCCTCGTCGATTTCGACTTTGCGAACCGTGGCCGTGCCCGTCGCCTCGCCGGGCAGGAAGATCCGGAACCGCTCGGAGAGCGTGCTCTGCTGGAGGCGGGACTTGATCTCAAGTCCGTCCTCGGCCTCGCGAAGGAGATCGAGGAAACCGCGCAAGTCCTCGACGTCGATCGGAAGCGCGAACGAGACCTCCACCAGACCAAACTCACCGAGCAACTTGACGAGGGCCTGAATCGTGTTGAAGGCTTGCCGGCCCCCGCGAATCGGCTTCTTGTTGAGGTAGATCACACCTCCCTCGGACTGGAGCGTAATCTTGTTCCCGTCGGCGACCTCAACAGCTCCCGCGACCAGCGTCTCCAGGGGCTCTTTGAGGTTGACGTTGTTCGCCTCGTAGAGCCGAATCAGGCGAAGGATATGCAAGAAGACCTGCGCAAAGCGCAGCCGGACTCCGGGAGCGTCCTCGCTCATGAGCCTCTCCTCGTGTCTTTCTTGAGCTCGGCGAGCTCCTCCTCAGCCATAGCCCGCAGCTCTTTGGCGGCCGCGCGATTGAAGATTCGGGTCGTGCGTTTGGTCTGCTGCTGGAGGAACGCGACCGAGGCCGTCCCGCCGAGCCGGCGGAGCGCGATCAGGAAGGCTCGCCGCTCCTCCGGGTCGCGAGCGAGGAACTCGCTGTCCGTAATGATCTCCTTCAGCTGCGGGCAAGCCGCCTTGTGATCGAGTTCGATCAGCCCCTTGAGCGCGATCAGGCGCTCGTCACGCTTGGCCGACTTGAGGAGGGTCGTCGCCCGGCTGAGGCGACCCTTCGGAGTGTGCGCGAGCCATAGCTCGTGAGCCTCTTTCTGAGCCGCGGCTTGGGGGTGCTCGCGAGCGATGTTGATCACGCGCTCGAGGGCGTCGCCTGTGAGGTGCTTGCGAGCCAGATCAAGGCACTGGAGCGCGATCTCCTCGTGGTCGGTCTCGAGCAGGAACTCGAGGGACTTGGGCTGCTTGGCGACGCTCGCGCCGAGCCGCTCGAAGAGCGCGTCCCGCCAGTCTTTGGTGTCGCGAAACGCAACCAGCGTGCCCGCCACGAGCCGAGGCTCGTCGTCACCAAAATACGTCGAGATCCGGAAGAAGGCCGCGGGGCCTCCGAGCGCCCCGTTGAGCGCCATCTCCACGACCCGGGCTGCGGTCTCCTCCTGGCGAAGGAAGGCGAACACGAACTCGAAGACCTCCTCCTCCTCCTCTTCGTCGGCGAGCTGCAACTCACCGTGGTAACGACCGAGCAGTTCGCCCAAGCTCTCCATGTCGTTGCTACGAATCGCGATTTCGACCGACTCTTTGAGCAGCCAGGCGACAGAGTCGGGCTTCACGATCTTCGGCTCTTGAGCCAGCCCGTCGAGCGCGGTCGCGATCGTCTGGGTCAACATTCGGTCAGGACCCCAGGCGAGGACGTCGTCTCGAAAGGCCTGCAAGGCGACCTCGTCGGCGCCCAGGTACTGGCTGCCCTCTTCCTGCTCGATGGTCCCCCCGCTCAGGTCTGTTGACTGCTTGGCCTCTGCGGCGCCGTCGGTCAACTCAAAGCTCAAGCCGCCCTCGTTCAAGAGCGCAGCGGTCTTGTCGACGTCCTCGTTCATGGACTCGAGCAACTCGAGGGACTCTCCCGAGAGGAAGTCCTGCTGCTCCCAGGCTTCTGCCAGGGCGTTTAGGGCCTGGTAGTCAATGTGCTCAAGGTCGGCCTCCCAAAGCAGATTCGTGCAATCGAGGGAGGGATCGATGATCGCCTTGTAGAACACGATCGCGAGCCGCTCGGCCTCCTTGGCCGTCGTGCCCGCGCGGATCGTGATCTCGCGCAGGCCGTCCACATAAAGCCGAAACGCGAGGTTGTCGCTCCGCTGCTCAGCCTCGTAGACGATCTCGCCCTCGGTCAAAAGCGCCGAGTGACTAACGGTCAGGCGGAGGACCTCGTGCCGACGCAAGAAGCGCTGAAGCTGAGTCGAGAAGTGCCCCAGAGAATCGCGGCAGTGGGAGTGCTCGAGGGGATAGAGCTTGAGGTTCGTGAAGCACTTCACGAACTGCTGCATTACGTCTCGGGCGTCCTTTTCGCGGTTGGGTCCGACTACCACTTGACTACCACTTCCGTCCAATCAGCGCACGGTCCCTCCGTGCCAGTTGGAAGCCTAACCGACCGGCGCAGCCGCTGCCTCCATTTGGAGGGAACCAGGCGAACCGCGCTCAGGCCCCACAACCTATGGCCTCGCGCTGAAAGCCAGGACCCCGATTTTGGCGTCTCAGTTGCCTCCTCGCGAACCCGCTCAGACTGCCGGCCGGCACGCCATAGGTTGTCAGCAGGAGCAGGCAAAGTGGGAAGTCCGGGGGGGGTCATGACCGCGCTACCTCAGCCAAGATCGCAGGGACCTCGCCGAGCCGGTTCCAGGGAGTCACCAACTGGATGCCCTGGACGTGATCACGGAGCGCGCGGATCGCCTCGGTCGCGATCGCGACGCCCTCCTCGCGCTCGCTCCCCTCGCGCTCGGCTCGCTGGAGCCGGTCTAGGAGCGCCTGGGGGGGGCGCGCAGCCCCGTAGGTTCGGAGCCGCTCGGCCCCGCGATAGCTCGTGATCAAGGGCACCGTCGCCACGATCGGGATCTTGCTCGACGCGATCCTAGGGAGGAATTCGATCAAGGTCTCGGCCGAGAGAACCGGTGTCGTGAGCGCATAGTTGGCGCCGGCCTCGACCTTCCAGGCGAAGCGGCGCAGTTCGTGCTCGAGGTCGACTGCGAACGGATCGAGGTGAACGCCGATCAGAATGCTCGTCGCCTGCCCCAACGGCTGGCCGGCAACGTCGCGACCCTCGTTGAGTCGCCGGACCATGTTCGTGAGACCGATCGAGTCGACCTCGAGGTCCGCCGTCGCGTCGGGGACGTCGCCCAACATCACGGGCGGACCGGTCACGAGGATCAAGTTGTGAAGGTCCAAAGCGTCCGCGCCGAGGACCTCCGACTGAAGCCCAAGCAGCGTCCGGTGACGACACGGGAGCTCCGCGATCGCCTCGACCCCCGCCTCTCGCTGAAGGATCTGCGCGACGGCGAAGGGAGCCATTCGCGCGCCGCCACGCCCTGCGATCACCGAGACCAGCTCGACGCCGGCCTCCTTCAGCTCACGGAACCTCTTGACGGTGGGTCCAACGTCCGGACCGATTGGAGCCCGGACCTGGACGCAGATCGGCCACTCCCCCTTGGCGAGACGCCTGGCGAGGAGCGAGCGCTCGACGGCGGGCACGCTCTGAATCTCGATCGTGCTCGCGGCTCGATCTCCGCGACGCGGCGGCCGGCTCGTCGGGCGGAGGGCGACGACGGCCTCTTTCATGGCGCGAATGTGGTCGGGTGTCGTCCCGCAGCAGCCACCGATCAAACGGACCCCTGCCTTGACGAACCGACGGGCGTAGCTCGCCATAAAGTCCGGCGAGGACGACATGTAGATATTCCGTCCCTGGACGTTTCGGGGTTGACCGGCGTTTGGTTGCGCGGTGATCGGAACCTCGATCGCGTCTCGCAGCTCCTCGATCGCCTCGAGGGTCGCCCCCGGCCCCACGCCGCAGTTGACACCGATCCCGTCAAGCCCCCAGTCAGCCAAGGTTCGCCCGAAGGCCCGCGGAGCAATGCCCTCGGGCGTAGCGCCCTCCTCGGTCACCGTCACCTGAGCGACGAGGGGGAGCTCGCAGACCTCTTGAGCCGCGAGCACGGCCTGCTCGAGTTCGGGGAGGTGATAAAAAGTCTCGAAGATCAAGAGGTCGACTCCCCCGTCGCGGAGCGCCTCGATCTGCTCCCGGAACGCGGCCCGAGCCTCCTCTAGCGCGACCGGCCCCCAGGGTTCGATCCGGACTCCTAGCGGCCCGATCGAGCCGGCGACCAAGACCCCTGCGGGGCGTGCCACCTCACAAGCGAGCCGGGCCCCCTCGCGATTGATCGAGACCGCGAGCTCTTCGCAGCCGTGACCCGCGAGCTTGAACCGGTTTGCGGCGAAGGTGTTCGTCTCGATTAGATCCGAGCCGGCCGCGACGTATTCGCCGTGCACGCCCGAGACGAGCGAGGGATTGCTCAGGTTCAGCTCGTCGTAGGAGCGGTTCACGAACACGCCCCGGTTGTAGAGCATGGTGCCCATGGCACCGTCGCACACCGCCACGCCTCGCTCCCCCAGGAGCTCAATCAGCTTGGACTTCATGGCTAGCGGCTCTTGAGTGCGTGGTAGAGCTTGCCAGCCGTCTGCCGGATCTGCTCGTCCTTGCCCTGCTGGGAGAGGCGACGAAAGACGATCAGCTTTCGTTCGAGCAACCTGCGCAACCCAGGGATCTCGACGTGTCGCTCTAGGGTCTCCAGCACGAGGAGCTTCAAGCGAGAGTCAGTCTCCTCGTCGAGGCGAGCCACGAGCCGCTCGGTCGCGGCCGGGAGTTCCATAGCCCCGAGCCCGACGACGGCATAGCGTCGAGTCGAGGAGCGATCTCGAGTGGTGTAGCGCTCGAGCGCGGCGACCCCAGCCGCGCCATACGATTTGAGGGTCTGTTGGATCCCGGTCCGAAGCGAGGCCGGAGTCTCGCGATCGTTGAGCACGTAGACCAGGGGCCAGGTCGCGTGCTTGACTTTGTCCTCCTCCTGACCTCGAAGCGCTTCGGCGGCGCGCTCTCGAACCCAGGGCTCCGTCTTACGCGAAAAGACGACCTTGCTCAGTTTCTTGATCGTGTCCGCCGTCTTGGCCTCGCGGAGGAGATTGACACCAAGCAGCGCGAGGGGCCGGTCCTGCTGATTGAGGAGGCCGTCAGCCGCGTCTGGGTCCTTCTTGATCAGACTCGTCAGAAGAGGACGTCCTTCTGGGCCGCCGCACCAGGCTGTCCCCCGCTTGTCGATCAAGGTCTGGACCGCGTCCGGAGAGCCAAAGCCCGTCTTGATCAACGCCCTCAGCACGACGCAGTTCTTGTTGTCTTGGGGCAGCTGCGTCTCGAGCGCCTTGGCACGCGCCTTCGCCCCCTTGCCCGGGCGACCAAGGAGCTTGACGAAGAACGCCCAATTCGGGGTGTTCTCCGACCACGTCAGTGCCTCGACCACCATGGGGTCTGGGGGAGGGCTCTGCTTGATCGACTCGCGCAGGTAGCGCTCGATCTCGGGGCGCTTCTGGCGAGCGACCGTGATCCGCTTGAGGAGCTTCACAGACGGCTCGGAGCCGGTCTCGACCGAGGCCCTCCAGTGAACGTAGATGCGCTTGCGGAGATCGCTCGACGCGCTCACGATCATCATGTCCTCGAGCACCGCGCGCTTCTTGTCTCCGAGCACCCGAAGGGATCCCTCGATTCGACTCTGGCTCCCTTCGAGCGGATCTCGCAGCTCGGCCTCGAGGAGTTCGCGCCCCATGGGGAGCTGTCGGCGCAGCTCGAGCGGCGTCTGCTCGGGCTGCAAAATCTCCTCGCCCCAGCGCTTCCAGAATCGGTCTTCCTCAGGAATGAAGGGTTCGACGACCCGCTGGAACAAGATGATCACGATCGGAATCGAGATCGCGACGAGCAGCAGGACCCGCATCACGCGACGCAGGGGGCTCCGGCGCCCCTCGGTCAGGTCCTGTTTGGCGTGACCCTCCGTGTTGTCGAGCTGCTGGACCGCCAGCTGGAAGGCATGGCGCGAAGTCGCTGGCTGATCGGGGAGATCGCTCGGAGGGGTGCCATTGACGAGGTCCTCGAGCTTCTCGCGGGAGTAGCCGCCGGTTGGACGACGGCTGCCCCCCTCCTCGTCGGCCGCCCCGGACCCGAGGTTGATCGTTTCGGGTTGCTCAGAGCCGGCCCCGATCTCCTCGATCGCGCGAGTTGGTGGCTCGAGCCACCCGCCGCCCCCCCCGCCGGGTGCTTGCTGCGTCGCCGGCTCTTCAGCCGCGATCTCGTCGGGATCGAAGCGCGAAGTCAGGAAGCGAAGGGTCCCCGGATCGCGTCCCGGCTCGGGCGCGCTCGAGCCCGAGACGCTCCCGGCTTCGCGGATGTCGGTCCCGTCGCAGACCTCGTCCCAGTTACCGTCGCCCTCAGCGACCCTAGCCAGGGTCGTCCCGTCTCGACCCTTGGCTCGGTCGAGGAGCGCCACCAGGAGGTGAAGCTGAGAGGGGCTTGGGCTCCGGTTGGGAGACGACCAACACGTCCTCGCCACGATCGCCCGCTGGGCTTCTTGGAACGAGTAGCTGACCCCGGCCCGATTTCCGTTGAGCCAATCGAGGGATCTGCCGACGAGTTCGCTGAAGTCGTCGACCGGATAGGCGATCACGCGCTCAGCACGCACGATCCGACCCGCTTCGTTGACCCAGATCGAAGTCGGGCTTCCGCCGGGCTCCCCGCGTACGACGAGCCCACCGCGGTCTTCCTCGACCTCGAGTCCGTGTTGTGTGAGGCCCTTGGAGACCTCTTTGAGGAGTGTAGCCACGGCCGGAATTCTACCCGCGAGGGCGCGAGAGCGGCCTCATCTGAGTCAGAGAATCATGCTCAGGGAACCTTCGCCCGCACGTGGTGACTCGCGTTCCCATAGCGGAGCTCGCCCTCGAACGTGAAATACCCCTCCTGCGGCGTAACCCGCAGAGTTGGCGTTCCCATGCTCTGCCAGAGGTCCGGCTCGGCGGTCTTCCTCGTCTTGGGCTCCCAAGTCAAGTGCGTCTCCCCCGTTTGAGCGTTGTCGGCGAAGTAGGCCACGGAGACCGAGTAGCGCCCGCCCGTGGGCCCGGTCTTCTCCGGCGGGAGGAGCGGCCTGGACATGAAGCGCTGAATCACCTCCTCGCTCATTGGCTCTGCCAGATCGATCCCCACCAGGACCCACCCCTCGCTATCACGCCCGTAGGCGATCAAGGTCTCCCCAGAGTGGCTCGGCACAACGTCCAGGACCAACTCCAGGCTAGTAAAAATCTCACGGGGGTCGGTCCAGGCCTCGGGCGAGTTGAGGAGCGGGAGTCGGGATCGGGAGAGGGGGAACAGCCGGACTTCGTCCTCGGGCGCAAGCGCCACCACCAAGTCGCCCGCGCTCGCGCGGACTTGCCAACCCGTCGGCAGGTTGTGGGCCGACCCATGCTCCAGCAAGCGGCTCGCGCCCACTTCGAGAGGCGAGTTCCCCACCCAAACGACGCGGCAGTGGACGAAGCCGAGCGGCCCCCTCCCCATGTGATCTATCACGGCAGCACCCCCGCGAGCCGACGACGTAAGCGGGGTCTCAATCGGCGCGGTCGCCGGTGCCCAGCGGAGATCGTCGAGATTCCACACATACCCAGGCTCGTCGAGAGCGCCGATCGAGACGGTGTAGGCCCGGGATCGAGAGAGGCTGCGAAGCCGCTGCCCCTTCGGCAGCCAGGCAACGGCGTTCACGCTCGCGAACACGACGCGTACCTCGCCTAGGCGAGCCCGCCTGCTTGACCAGGTGACAGTCGTCCCGCGCACTCCGCCTGGTGCTTCGTAGACCGCGCCTCCCCACGGCAGGCGCTCTCCATAGTCGACGATCGCTGCGGCGCCCGCGACGCTCGCGTTGGCCAGCAACAAGGCCAACACAGGTCGCCACGTCGCACGAAGGGGATGCCGACCCGCCAGGGAGCGCTGACCTCGGTGGGCTAGGCCCAGGGCGACGAACGCCCCGATCACGAGCGAGCCCATGCAGAGGAGGAGGAACTCCACGGACAAACCGCGGTGGGCAGCGAGGCGCCAGGGCACAGACAGCGCGAAAGACACACCTCCGAGCAGAAAAGGAGCCGCCACCAGGGCGGAGAGCGAACTGCGGAACGAGAGCGAGGTGAACCAGGCGCTGAGAAGGTGGAAGGTCGAGAACAGCGTCAGCGCCTGCAGGGTCTGCACGGAGGTTTGAGACGCCTGCAGCCAATAGGCCACGCCCCAGATCGGGACGAGGACCGCCGCGGTCGCCACCAGACTGGCCACGAGCCTGCAGAGCAGCAGCTTCCACCCTGGCAGCGGGAGCCGGGCCAGGAAGGTGGACGCCCCAGACTCTCGCTCGGGTGCGAAGGTCGCTGCCCCGATCAGCCAAGGACCGATCAAGATCGCGAGGCCGAGCACGACCGGGAGCATCTCGCGGCTGTCGAGAACGAACCCGCGCCCCCCCAACAGCCGCAGCACGGAGGAAGCCAGAGCTATGAACCCGGACACGCTGAGGGCCACCAGCGAGAGGGGGAGGAGGCGGCGCAGTTCGCGCAGCAAGAGCGAGCCGTTCATTTGGCACCTCCAAAGGGGAAAGTCTTGGTTCCGGTCGAGGGGTCGAAGATCGTCAGAAACTGGGCGGTCGGAACCTCGAGCCCAGAGGCACTTCGTCCGTTAGCGACGAGCTGGGTCGCACCGAGCCAGGCCAGGGGCGGTGTGTCTGCGTTCAGCGGCCGGGGAGCCGCCTCGTCTGCGAGCCAGACCTGACCCGAGCCGAGCAAGACCGCGTGACCGTCGCTGGCCCACGAAGGGAGCCCGCCGAAGGTCTCACTGGAAGCGGCCGCGCGCGTCCAGCCTCGCTCTCGGTCGAGCCAGAAGGCTCCACCGAGGCGGTGCTCGACCACGACCCCACGCTCGCCGGGGCCGAAGGCCACGCGATAGGGGCCCAGGAGCACGCGCTGATCGACGTTTCGGAGCAGGGAACGACGCGCTGGCACGAATCGTGGGCGGGCGGTCCCAGCCAGCGCGGGGAGCGCGTGCTCCTTCCCCGTCTCAACCTCGAACAAGCAGAGCCGGGCCGGCCCCTCGAGCACTAGGGCTAGCTCGCCGCCGGGGCTGACACGCAGGCCACGGACCCCTCCGGCCAGGGCAGCGGGAATGGAGAAGCGCTCTTCTTCTAGGGCCAGCCCGCTCAGCGCGACTGGGAACACCTTGGTTCCTGGCTCCACGACTGGGATCTCGAGTCGAGCCGCGCCGCTCAGGCGACGGAGGCCCCCCGGCCCGAGGAGGTAGATCCGTCCTCGGGCGTCCACGCTGACCGAGCGCGCCTCTTCACTGAGGGCGATCGTGAGGAGGCGCCGCGGCTGACCGACGTCGACAGCGGCCTCGATCCGAAGCGCAGTCGCGGTGCCTAGGCTGACGAGAGCCGGCGATTCCCCTCCCCACAAGACGTCCGCGGCGTCAGAGTGCCCGAGGTCGAGGTCTCGCAGCGTCCCGCTCTCGACGTCGAACAGGGCCCCGACCTGGCTCCAGCCAAGCTCGCCTCGAATCAGAACCTGTCGCCCGTCGGGGCTGAGCTGGGGGCTGCGAGCGCCGTAGCGAGGGATCGCGATCGGAGCGCTCCCAGGGCGAACGACGAGCACACGCTGCTCGCGTCCATACCAGCGCGAGCCGTTGAGGATCACGAGCGCGGTCTCGCCAGAGGTCGTCGCAATGGCTGGGTGAAGGCCCGGGACCACGAGCGATTGGTGAGCGGTCCGGGCGAGTCCAATCCCCCCCGAGGCCACGAGCCCGAGCCCGGTCAGGGCGACCGTCGAGATCGCGAAGGGGCGAATGCTCTCAAGGTGAAGGCGCCCGCGCTGGAAGGCCAAGAACGCGGCGCAGATCGCGACTAGGGCCGGAACTGCGATCAGGGCGACGACCGAGCTCGCGCCAGGCGGACGGAGACCGGTGGCGATCAAGGGACCGAAGAAGGCTGTCACCAGGAGACCCAAGATCGGGAGCGAGAGCCCGATCGCGGTCAGGGGGCGGGTCGTGACCGTCGAGGCGACGAGCCCGCACCCAAAGGCGAGGGGCCAGCCGAGGGCGAGCGCGTGGTCCTCGCGGAGATTGAGCCCGCCGTCGCGGAGCGCCAGGACCACGAGGGTCGTCGTCAATCCGAGCGCGAGCCAAAGCGAGGCTGCCCCGACGCGCACGAAGAAAGCCTTGTGGAGCGAGAGGGGCAGGCGCCGAAGAAAGGCGTGACCGCCCGAGCCGCGGTCTGGGGCGACGGTCGCCACGCCCAGGACGGTCGCCAGAAGGAGCAGCCAGAGCTCGGGCGCGAACACGTCTAACGCTGGTCGCGTGCTCCCCTCGAGCCCGCGGCTCACGCGGCCCGCGATCAAGATCGCGAGTGTCGGACCCAGGGCGTAGACACCCTGGCGGCGCAGCTCTCGGAGCAGGAGGGCTCTCATGCCTCGTCTCCTGGGACGGCGGCGCTGAGGCACGTGAAGGCCTCCTTCAGCGAGGCCGGTTGGCGCTCGATCCCGGCCAAGGGGAGCGCCTGGTCGAGGGCGGCCTCGAGGTGCTCGGGAGCGCCGGAGCTCAGGATCGTGAGCGCGCGGGGGTCTCGCTCCAGGATCACGGCGCCATGAGGCAGCGGGACCTGGCAGCCAGTGGGGAGGACGCCGGTCAGACGGACCAGATAGCGCTGGACGCTCGCTCGGAGTTGGTCGGTCTCGCCCGTCAACGCGGGACGTCCGGTGCGGAGGATCACGGCTCGGTCACAGATCCGCGCGACGTCTTCGATCATGTGAGTCGAGAGCAAGACGGCCTGCCCTTCCTCTGCGGCGAACTCCGCGATCCCGCCGAGGAAGTCGTCACGGACCACGACGTCGAGGCCAGAGGTCGGCTCGTCGAGGACGAGGATCTTGGGGCGCGCGGCGATCGCGAGCGCGAGGAGGAGCCGGGCCCGCTGTCCTTTCGAGAGGGTCTTGCAGCGGGCCTTGGGAGCGAGCTCGAACCGCTTGCGGAGCTCCTCGAAGCGGTCGGTGTCGAAGCGCTGGCCGTAGATCTCGGCCACGATCCGCGTCAGCCCGGAGACGGACTGATCCTCGAGGAGCTCGCGCTTCTCGCTCACGTAGCCCACGTCTTGGAACACCTTCGGGCCGAGCTTGACGGGGTCTTGGCCCAAGATCCGAACCGTGCCTTCGCTGGCTGGAAGGAGGCCGAGCAGGACCTGGATCGTGGTCGACTTGCCGATCCCGTTGCGACCCAAGAGCGCGGTGATCGAGCCCGGGGGGACCTCGAGGTTGAGGTCCCGAATGACCCAGTTCCGGCCAAAGCGGCGACCCAGGCCCTCAGCCTGAATCGCGTTCGGAGGTTGCTCGCTTGGCTCGTCCACGCATGCCTCCTGCGCCGTCGCTCTCTTGAGAGTGATCATCCCTGCTGACTCCTTGCACGTCTTGCCCGGTTGCGGTGTTTTTGTGTGAGCACAGCCCTGGCCCTGAGGCACTCGGTCCCCCTGCTTTGCCAGGCTCTGTGTGGTTCGAGGAGCTATTCCTCGCGAATGCGGACTTTCGCCCAGCGGGGCTTACGCCCCTCGATTTCGACTCGTTTTCCCCGGGCGCGGGCGGCGCGCTCGAGGGCGGAGAGCAGGACTTCACTGATTTGGGTTGGATCGAGGCCAGCGTCGAGGGCCTCGCCGACGGCGCGCTCGAACCGAGCGAGGACGAGGGATTGGCGCCGCTCTTGAGCCGCCTCGAGCGCGTCCTCACGGACGAAGACGCCCAGGCCGCGGCGCGAGTTGAGGATCCCGTCGCGCTCGAGGTCTCGATAGGCGCGGCTGACGGTGTTTGGGTTGACGCGGAGGCGAGCGGCGACTTCACGCACGGTCGGGAGGCGGTCGCCGGGGTGGTAGACGCCACGCGCGATCGCGAACAAAACTCGGTAGCCGATCTGCTCCCCGATCGGGACCGGGTCGTTGTGATCGATCGTCCAGTCGTCCACTTCAGGCTCCTTGCTCGCGCAGCCAAAGACTGCACAGCCGTGCAGTCCGAAACACTCCCAGTGATGTCGCGTCCCGCAGGTCGAACAGCGTCGCATCACCTCGCCGGGGTAGAAATCTGCCCGGCAGAAGGGACATCGAAGCGCGCGATCAACAGGAGCTAGTTGCTTCACTGGTGGCCTAGTGTATTAGTCCACTAGTACACCGCAACAACAAAATCGAAGTGGCCCCGAACTCCTTTCCCGACAAGACCTCGGCGAGGATGGCCGACGCCCGGGAGGTGGGCTCTGGTGAACTCAACGCAGCGGATGAGCTCCCTACTCTTGATCGCGCTCGTGGCCTGCGGTTGCCGCTCCAAAGCGAGCTTCGACCAGCCCTTGCCTCCCGATGGGGCGTTCCCGCGAGAGGACCCCAGTCCCGCCGAAGCGGCGCGTTTCGCCGCTGCCGCGCGCTACTCCGCAGGCGCCGAGGGGCTCTCCCTGCTCGTGCTGCGCAAGAATCGACTCCTGTTTGAGGACTACAGCAATGGCAATCGGCCAGAGACTCCCCACCACATTTTCAGCGGCACCAAGAGCTTCGCGGGGGTCATGGTGCTCGCGGCTCTGGCAGACGGCCTCCTGACGCTCGACGAACTCGTGGCGGACACGCTGCCCGAGATGCGCGGCGACGCCTTCAAAGAACAGATCACGGTCCGCCACCTCCTCGACTTCACGAGCGGTTGGGAGCGGGCCTATCGCCTGACCTGGGACGCCATTCACGTCCCTCAGCGCGTCGAGGACAAATACGCCACGACCCTCGAGCTAGAGGTCGAGTGGCCGCCCGGGAGTCGGTATCGCTACGGAAACAGCCACCTCATGGTCCTCGGCCGCTTTCTCCAGAAGAAGCTTGGCCGAGATCCCCTCGAGTTCCTCAAGGAGCGGATCACCGATCGCCTCGGGATTCGTTTCGCCGGCTGGCTGCGCGATCCCGCCGGCAACCCGATGCTCCCTTTCGGCGCCTGGCTGACGGCCTACGAGTGGGCGAAGTTCGGCGTGTTCCTCCTCCAGCAGGGTGTCTGGGAGGGGGAGGCCTTGCTTCCTCCCGAATTCCTCGCGGGGTGCTTCCAGGGGAGCGAGGCTATGCCGGCCTATGGCCTGACCTTTTGGCTCAACCAGAACGTCCCCAAGTCGCTCCGCCCTGGCCTGATTCCGCAACTCCGGGGCCCGGCCAAGCGGGGTCGCGTCCTCCTGCCAGGAGGCCCACCCGATCTATTCGTCGCAGCCGGACACAATGGCAACCGCTGCTACGTGATTCCGAGCCACGACCTCGTGATCGTCCGCTTGGGCACGCGAGAGCGAGGTTTCAGTGACGAGCGCCTCCTCCGCCTCGTCTTGGGAATGAAGGACCACTAGGCCGCTCGTCTCACTTCCGCGCTGAGACGAACGGGAAAATCTTGCTCGCCGACTTCTCTGGCGAGACGATCACCGCCACCTCCCCCCCACGGTCTCAAGACTTAGCGCCCCTCTCTCTGGTCTCCCGTTCGCGCTCTCCGTGGCGTGACCCGTGCCCGTCCCGTGTTCCGAGAGTCGATCACCTTCTTGACTCGCCGAGTCGTGGGGCAGCAGTTCCTCCTTCGCCCCGACCCTTCCTCTGTGAATGCCTATCGCTATGTCCTAGGTCTCAGCACCCAGAAGCTCGACGAGCGGGTTCGCTACCTTGCCGGAATGCAGATGAGCAATCACCAGCACCTCGTCTCCTACGACCAGGCTGCTGAGCGCTCCCGATTTCTCTCCTACCAAAACGGTCTCCTCGCGCGTTCCATGAACACTCTCCGCGGCCGCAAGGGGTCCTTCTGGGACGCTCCGACCCGGAAGGACAAGGAGCGCCTCTTGAGTGCCGAGGCTGTCCTGCGGGCGATCGTCTACACCCTCTGCAACCCGGTTGCTGCGGGCCTCGTCGACTACCCCCACGAGTGGCCGGGCACGGTGGGTGACTGGCGCCAGATCCTGACCGTCCCAATCACGGCGAGTCGGCCGCTCCACTTCCACGATCAGGCTGATCCTGAGCAGGGCGGCTCTCCGCTGCGAGTGAGTTTCCACCTACACAAGCCCGACTGCTTCGACTTCCTCCAGCCGCGCGAGTATGAGGCCCTTATTCGCACGGCTGTCCAGGAGCGTTGCGACCAGCTCCACGCGGCGCGAGGGCGTCGTATGCCCATGGGGGTCGCGGCTGCGCTAGCCCTACCTCCGACCACCGTTCCCCGTCAGCGAGACACTCGACTCGACCGGGACCCTTACCGCTTCATGGGCGACCCCAAGCTGGTCGCCGAGTTGACCGCAGCCTGGATCGCTTGGACCGCTGCTTACCTAGCGGCTCGCCGGCGTTGGCTTCGCGGCGAGCGCGAAGGCGTCGAGTTCCCGCCCGGGACCGACGCCTACCACCACCTCGAGAACGCCCCCGTAGCGGCGCTCAGCACCCACTCCCCCTTCGTTTTCCACACCTAGACCCTTCCGCGGCCCGCACTCCGTCCCAACCGGCTCCCCACGGGTGGCCTGGGCGCCTTCGTGCCCGGAGCGCCCGCGCGAGCGAGTTTGGGGTCCCTCCGGCCGCAAAGAAAGCCGGGAGCGGAACCAGCCGGGCTCGCTCGGCGGCCCAGATCCAGCCCCAGGGTTCGCTCAAGGATCCGGACCCAGCAAGGATCCGGACCCAGGGTTCGCTCAAGCAAGGATCCGGACCCACCAGGGTTCGCTCAAGGATCCGGACCCAGGGTTCGCTCAAGCAAGGATCCGGACCCACTGGCTCAAGGATCCGGACCCAGGGTTCGCTGGAGAAGGATCCGGCCCCACCAGGGTTCGCTCAAGGATCCGGACCCAGGGTTCGCTGGGTTCGCTGAAGAAGGATCCGGACCCAGGGTTCGCTCAGGGTTCCAGAGACGGACGACGCCTACGCACGCAAACCCCGAGCGTCCCTCCATGACGCGCCGCCGCCATTTCTACGCCCAGGCCGAGCGTCCCTCCATGACGCGACACCGAGCTGAGGTGACGCGTCGACCAAGCTTGTGAGCGGTGTCGAGACCTGGATGCGCCTGGTAAGCTCCGCTGCATGGAATCGGCCCGCATTCTGGTGATTGACGACGACCCATTCGTCCGTGAATTGATCGCCGAAATGCTCTCGGCTGGACTCCACGAGGTTCGCGTCGCATCCAGCGAAGAGGAAGGGCTCCGGCTCTTCGAAGAGCAACGACCGGACTTGATACTCCTCGACGTTGACCTGGGTCGGGGCCGAAGTGGGTTCGACGTGTGCAGGAACCTCATGGCGCGGCCCGATCCTCCCCCGGTGATCTTCCTCACGAGCCATGCTGAGGCCGATTACGTCCGGGAAGGAACCGAAGCGGGCGCTCAGGGCTACCTCACTAAGCCCTTTAGCCCCTTGGAGTTGATCGAGAAGATCCAAGCAGTCCGAAGCGGACCTTGAGCGACTGGGCGCGGGAGCAGGCAATCCGGTTCGCGGGCGACCTGGGCCGTGTCTATGCTGAAGCCGAGGAGGACCGCCGACGGGTCGGGGCGATCGCAGAGATCAGCCTAGATCTGGCTCGATCGGTCTCGCTCGAGGCAGCCGCCTTGCGACTCTGCGGAGCCGGGGTCGGAATCTTGGGGTTGTCCTGCGCTGCGGTCTATCTCCGCCGGAAGGAGAAAACAGTCCGACAGGCGTGCCACCCGAAGAGTGGAGGCCCACAGCTGGGCCCCAAGGCGAGTGACCTCGAGTCTCTTAGCGGTCGGGTAGCCGAGTTCGACTCCACTCCCTGGACGAGCCTGTTCCCAGAGGGGGACCCGGTCACCGTGATTCCCCTTGTCGGGCGCGGAGGCTCGATCGGCTTCTTGGTCGGCGCAGGACGCATTTCGCAGCTCGAGGGCCCGAGCAAGGGGAGTTACCAGGATCTCCTCACTCTCCTGGCCGGACACGCTGGCGTGATCTTCGAGAACTTCCTCTTTGAAGAGCGTCGTGGGGCCTCACTCCGGCCCAAGTCAACACGGCGCAGCGCGGAAACGGCTCGCGCACCGCTGGCCCTTTTGGGCACCAGTCCCGCGATGCAAGAGATCCTGGGCATGATCGACCGCCTCGCCAAGGTTGACTCCTCGGTTCTGTTGGGCGGAGAGACTGGCACCGGGAAGTCACTCGTGGCCCGGGCCATACATGACGCTAGCCCCCGAGCGGACAGGCCATTCATAGCGCTCAACTGCGCTGCCATCCCCGACGCGCTCGTGGAGTCGGAGCTCTTCGGTCACGAGGCCGGGGCATTCACGGGTGCCCAGCGCCAGCACCGCGGGAAGGTGGAACAGGCCGAGGGTGGAACGCTCTTTCTGGACGAGGTCGGTGAGCTCTCGCTAGGGGCCCAGAGCAAGCTGCTCACCTTCCTCGAAGAGCATCGCTTTGCCCGAGTGGGAGGTAGCAAGGAACTCCAAGTCGACGTGCGCGTTCTCTCGGCGACCAACGCAGACCTCGAGGCAGCGGTCCAGGAGAGCGCTTTCCGCAACGACCTCCTCTACCGACTCAACGTGTTTGTCCTCGAGTTGCCCCCGCTCCGGGCCCGTGGCGCAGACATAACGACGCTCGCGCAGCACTTTGCCCAGGAAGTCGCCGAGCGCTATTCGTTGCCCCTGCCGGCGTTCGGTTCTCAGGCCCAAGCGAGGCTTCTGGCCTATCACTGGCCGGGCAACGTCCGGGAGCTGCGGAACGTCATGGAGCGGGCGATCATCATGGCTGACGGCGGTCCGATCCCTGCGGAGCTCCTGCCTGCTGGCCAAAACCCGCTCAGCGAGTCGCCGGTCTTGGAGCCAGACACTCCCCCCGTGGCGCAGCCGCCCTCGCTGGATCAAGGCGTGGGCTTCGCCGACGCGAAGCGTGAAATGATCCAGCGCTGGGAGATCGCGTATCTGCTGGCCGCGTTGAAAACCACCGGCGGAAACGTCGCCCATGCCGCGAGGCTGGCCAAGATCGACAAGAAGAACCTCCAGCGCAAGATCAAAGGTTACGGGATCGACATTCAAGGGATCCGCGCGGGGCGCGCTCGGGGGGGCCCAGGCACCCCCGCGACTTCGTAACCCCTCTCCTAGACTGCACCGCGAGTTCGGCACGATTCCTGCTCGACGTTCAGCAGACCTGGAGGGGTCATGAGCGTCGAGTTTGTCCGCCATTCAAGCACTGCGGAGGCCTGGGACAAGAAGTTCCTCAACCCCAGACGACTCCAGTGCGCACACCAGCCAGATCTGGCGGCGACCGCGATTCGTGGGCTCCTGCGCTGCGTGGAGGCAGCCTGCCGCGCCACAGCGCCGACGAGCTGGCCGAGCGCGTCCTCGAGCACATCCTCGAAAGCGGACTCGCGGAGCGCGGGGCGTTCCTAGGCTTCAAGTCTGGTTCGGGCCGGCCTGAGGTCGTTGCGACCGCCTTCTCCCACTCGTCTTTCGGTCACCTGCCAATAGACAGGAGCGTCGCGGACTACGTCTTCGACCGGGGCGTGGCGGTGGCCTCCTCGCGATCGGACGAGGACGGGAAGTGGCTCCTGGCCTGTATTCCGCTCCAACTCCCCGGTGAAGTCCGCGTGGCCGGTTGCCTCTACCTCGAGCGTCTGCCCGGCGCGGATCCATTCTCCACAGAGTGCCTGGAGGTCCTGATGCTCCAGGGGCGCTGCCTGATGTTGGGGTCCTCACAGCTGCGCGCCGACCCGCGAAACGCGGTGGACTCCAGCAGCGCGAAACCAGGCAAGCGTCCCGCTCCGGGCCCCACGAAGCCTGTGCAGTCGGCCTCGGGAGCATCGCACCCAGGGCGCACTCCTCAGCGTCCCGCCGCGTCGCCTCCCTCACGCCGCCCGCAACCTCTCTCGCCGACTGGTTCTTCCCGATTCCGAGCTTCCACCAAGACGAGCTGGTCCGTGCGTGCTGGAACGCCCGAGTCCTCAGAGTCTTCAAAACCCAAGCGAATCCCCCTGACGATCGGACTCCTGTTCTCCGATAGCGTCGCCAACCTTCCAGACTTCGAGTAGGCAGGAGAGGCTCCATGTCCCATTCCGACGCACTCACACGGGTCACCGAGAGCCCCCTCCTCCCTCCCCCACCCACTTACATGTCAGGTCGCGCCGTGAGTTCGCTCGATCCCTCAATCGGTTATGTCCCAGGCGGTTCCCCAAGCGCGAGCGCAGATCCACCCGGGGAGATCACGGAGGCGATTCCCAATGCGACCGGCGCTCGCGCTCCGTCAGCTCGGAAGCCCAAGCGAGCGAGAATCGCCGTTCTGGAGGACGATCCGCTCGTGCGCGAGCTCATTCAGGACGCGTTGGGCGAACGCGGCTACGAGATCGTCTCGTTCGGCGACTTGGCCTCGGCCACCAAGGCTCTCGCAGGGACGCCTCCCGATCTGCTCGTGAGCGACGTCGAACTCCCGGACGGGAGTGGATTGGAGCTCGTGAGGACCCTCCGCAAGCGCTATCCGAATCTCCCGGTTCTCGTCCAGTCTGGTCGAGTTGGGGAGGGCGACCTCCTGGAAGGCTTCGAGGCTGGAGCGTCCGACTACATCACCAAGCCGATCTCACTCGCTGAGCTCGCCGCGAAGTGCACAGTCCTTCTGGCTCGCGGGAAGGCGGCTTTCGAGGCGTCCAGTCAGCCCAACTTCGACCTCCCTGGAGGACTGAAGCGAGCGTTTGGTCGCTATCGAATCGACCGACTGCTCGGATCTGGGGGTGAGGGCTCGGTCTACGCGGCCTGGGACCTCGACGAGGGGCAAGAGGTCGCCCTCAAAGTCCTGCCCGCCCTCGCTGGACTCCGTGAAGACCAGCGGCTGCGTTTCGTCCGCGAGACCTACGCGCTCTCTCTGGTTCAGAGCGTCCACGTGACCCGGGTCCTAGACTTTGGGACGCTCGAGGGCCGGCCCTACTACACGATGGAACTCATCGACGGGACCAGCCTGCAAGAGCTGATCACCGAGCGCGGGCCCGCGAGCGAAGCGCAGGTCCTTGTCCTCCTAAAGACGCTCGCGCAGGCCCTGGTCTCGGTCCACGCAGCAGGCCTCATTCATAGAGACATAAAGCCGGGCAACGTCGTTCTACGCCATGACTCCTACGCCGAGCCGGTCCTGGTGGACTTTGGGTTGGCCAAGCAGCCGGGAGACCACACGGTCACCAAGACCGGCGTCCTTGTTGGCACACCCGCCTACCTCTCTCCCGAGAGGGTCCGCGGCGAGCCCCTCGACGGGCGGAGTGACCTTTTCTCGCTGGGGCTCCTCGCGTTGTTCGCATGCACCGGGCGGCCCTGCTACTCCGAAGGGAGCCTCTTGGAGCTCCTGCACGACGTGGCCAGCCGCCCTGTCCCACTGCCGCGCGAGCTGAGCCCGGGGCTGCGTGAAGTCTTGGGTCGTCTCACTCAGCTGCAGCCCAGCGCACGCTACGCGTCGGCCACCGCTCTCCTCGAAGCGCTCCGCGCAGCGGGACACTGAGCCATGGCTCACATTGCGCTCGTCGGGAAGGCGACTCCTGCGCAGGAAGCCTACGCAGTCTTGCTGACGAACCGAGGTCACAGAGTCATTGCGATCGCGACCCTCAAGGAGGCCGAGAGCGCAGTCGACGCGGGTCCAGACCTGCTCGTCATAGACTCCGACCTCCCAGACGGCGGCGCGCTCGAGCTCACCTCTCGGATCCGGCGCTCTCTCGAGCCAGGCCAGCTCCCCATCATCTTTCTGACCGGCGGCGCAGAAGACGACTACCGGCGAGCCTACGCCGCAGGAGCCACCGACTGCCTCGATCGCGGCGTGCCCCCCCCTGTCTTCCTCGCAAAGGTCACCCACCTCCTAAACCGCGCCGCACCTGCCCGTGCGCCCTTGCCAAAGGTTGGTGAGCTGCTCTTCGGACGCTACGAACTCATAGGTTTCCTCGGCCAGGGCAGCTACGGAGCGGTCTTCGACGCGACCGACCAGGTCAAGAACAGGAGGGTCGCGCTCAAGGTGATGGTCGGAGGCGACCCCGAGTCGAGGGACCGATTCGTCCGTGAGACCTACACCTTGGCCGGGGTCAAGACGCCTCACGTCGCCGAGATCCTCGGCTTCGGACACACGAGTGGGCTCCTCTATTGCGCCATGGAGTGTGTAGACGGGGTCAGTGTGTCCGAGAAGGTCCAACGTCACGGGCCCTGCACCGAGAGGGAGCTGTTGGACTTCCTCCGGGCCATGGTCCAGGCGCTGGCGGCCCTCGAGAGGAGCGGCTTCGTTCACCGGGACATCAAGCCGACCAACGTCGTCCTTCGCGACGGCCGCTATGACTCGCCAGTCTTGGTTGACTTTGGTCTCGCAAAGGGCGCCTTCGACAGCGGGGTCACATCCCCGAGCATGCTCATGGGGACTCCTGGATACATAGCACCCGAGATCCTGGATGGACCCGCCAACGCCTGCAGTGACGTGTTCTCCCTGGGCCAAGTCGCGCTCTTCGTCGCCTGGGGTTGGGAGGCCTTCCCCAGGGAGGCCGGGATCCACCTCGTGCTGGCCATGGAGAAGCAACCAACCCCCGTCCCCGACCACCTGTCCGAGCGCATGCAGCGGATCCTCCGCCAGATGACGGATCCCGCGCCGAGCCGACGACTCAAGTCAGCGCGAGAGCTCCAAGCTGCACTCAAGCCGGTTAGAGGGTCGCGAGGCCGCTGAGGGCCTGCTCCAGCGCGGCAGCGATCCGACCAATCTGCGACTCTGCAGCCTCGACGGCGCCTGCGCGCGCCTGGGCCTCTAGCTCCCGACAGAGGCCGACCAGGGCAGACGCGAACAGATTCCCTGCCACCCCTTTGAGTGCATGGGCCCGGCCCACAATGGCCTCCACGTCGTCCGCAGCCACGGCAGCGCGTAGCTCCGCGACTAGCTCTGCGCTCTCGACCCGGAAGTGACCGACCACGGTCTCAAAGCGCGGGCCCAACGCCTGGCGCAGTCCGGCGAGCTCTTGGAGGTCAAGGCTGCCTCGATCAGCCCCGCCACCTGCCAGGGCCAGGTGCGGGTGCTCGTGCACCGGAAGCCAGCGCACGAGCTCCTCAAACAGCGCCCCCCGATCAAAAGGCTTGGTTATGTAGCCGTCCATGGCCGCCAGGCATTGCTCCCGATCCGCCTCCAGCACGTTGGCGGTGATCGCCACGATCGGCAGCTCTCGGGCTTCACCAGGTTGCCCAGCCTCCCACTCTCGAATCTGGAGAGTCGTCTCGAACCCATCCAAGTCCGGCATTTGGCAGTCCATGAGCACGAGGTCGTATCGCCGCTCCCGGACGCGGCGAATCGCCTCCCGCCCACTGCTGGCCACCTCCACACCCAAGCCAAGCTGCTGCAGCATCTCCTGACCGACCACCTGGTTGACCAGCATGTCGTCGACCAAGAGCACGTGGCCCCGCAGAGTCAAGACGCGCGGGTGAGCCCTCGCAGGAGCGGCGGCCCTCCCTATGACTCGGCCCAGCGTCTCGGAGAGCTGCTCTCGACGGACAGGCTTGACGAGGTGGGCGCAAATCCCCAAGTCCCCAAACGCTCTCCAGCCCTGCCCGACCGAGCTCACGAGGACCAACTGGATACCGGACAGGCTCGGCTTGGTTTGGATCGCCTTCGCGAGAGCGAGCCCGTCCAGCCCCGGCATCTTCTGATCAAGGAGCGCGACCTCGAAGGGGTCCCCCTGGTCATGGGCCTCGAGCAAGTGCCGCAGCGCCTCGGAGCCTGAGGCTACCGAGACAACGCGGACTCCCCAGCCTTCGAGGTAGTGCCCGATGATCTGGCGGTTGGTGGCGCTGTCGTCGACGATCAGAATCCGCCGGCCCTCGAGGTCACTCTCCGAGTGGAGTTGGGGTGCCCCTGCGGCGAAGGAGCACGAAAACCAAAACGTGGAGCCCTCTCCCAAGACACTCTCGACGCCGATCTCCCCTCCCATCAGCTCGACCAGCCGCCGAGAGATCGTGAGCCCCAGGCCGGTCCCGCCGTAGCGGCGCGAAGTCGATCCGTCTGCCTGGGTGAACGCCTGGAACAACTCCTTCTGCGCAGCCGACGCGATCCCGAGGCCTGTGTCGCGGACCTCGAAGCGGAGGTTGACGAAGCCCGGGCCTGCTTCCTCGGCCTTCACCTCCACGACCACCTCTCCCTGCTCGGTGAACTTGACCGCGTTCCCCAGCAGGTTCGTGAGAACCTGGGCCAGCCGCACAGGGTCTCCCCGCAGAGCCGTCGGAATGTAAGTTGGCACGAAGCAAGCCAACTCGACTCCCCTGCTGGCCGCTTGCTGGGCCAAGGGCAGCGTGGCGTTCTCGACCACCTTGCGCAGGTCGAAGTCGAGCAGCTCCAGCTCTAGCTTGCCGGCCTCGATCTTCGAGAAGTCGAGGATGTCATTGATCACGGCCAAGAGGAGGTCAGCCGAGCTCTGCGCCACCTCCAAGTAGCCTCGCTGCCGCTCCTCGAGCTCTGTGCTCCCGATCAGGTCGAGCATGCCGAGCACGCCGGTCATAGGCGTGCGGATCTCGTGGCTCATGTTGGCGAGGAACTCCGACTTGGCTTCATTGGCTGCCTCTGCCTCTGCCCGAGCCGCTCTCAACGCTTCGTTCCGCTCAGTCTGTTCGGTGTTGTCAGCCATGATGCCTGTGAACAGGAACTCGTCATTGAGCCGCAGCAGGCCTATTCCCAGACGCATGGGGAACACCGAGCCGTCCCGGCGAAGCCCAGCAAGCTCCCGGCTGGTCCCGATCACCTTCGTGTCCTCGGTCTCGAGAAACCCAGCCATGTGGGCGTCGTGCTCGCTCCGGAAGGGCTCGGGCATCAGCTGCTCTAGGTTGGCGCCGATCAGCTCTTGGGCCGTGTAGCCGAACATTGTCTCGGCGGCTGCGTTCGCCGATTGGATGAGCCCGCCCGAGTCGATCGTGACGATCCCGTCAACGGCGGTGTTCAAAATGGACTTGAGCCGCTCGTTCGCATCCGCGAGCGCAGCAGTTCTCTTGCGCACTCGCTCCTGAAGTCGAGTCTCCGTCTCTCGATACAAGAACTCCAACCTGCGCTGCAATCGGCTGGCGTAGCGAACACGCTTCAAGCGCGCGAGGACCGCCGAGAGCAGGTGCCCCATTTCGATCGGCTTGGTCAGGAAGTCGTCTCCTCCGAGTCCGATCGCAGCCAACTGCCTATCCAGCCGGGCATCGGCCGATAGGAACACGACCACCGTCTGGGCAAAGGCGTCGTCCTGACGAATCACTGCGGCGACGTCGAGTCCTGAGCAGCCCGGCATGTGCACGTCTAGCAGGACCAAGTCAGGTTCGAAATCGGTCAACGCGTGCAGGATCAGGAGGGGATCGTTTAGTTGCCGCGTCTTGATACCCGCCCCTGCCAGGATCGTGGCGTGGCGCTCACAGAGGTCCTCGTCGTCATCGACGACCAGGACACGATAGGGGGTGGCGGGGGCGCGGAGGGTCAGGCCGTCTAGCGTCGTCTTCAGCTTGCCCAGGTCTATGGGCTTGCGGAAGTAGCGCAGGGCGCCGGCGCGCAGGGCTGAGAGCCGTGCTTGCATGTCGTCACGGCCCGAGACGAAGATGACCGGCGGAAACACCTTGGCTGCCGTCTTCAGCTCTTGGATGGCCTCGGCTCCCGCCGCCTCACCGGTCGCAAAGATCATGTCCATGATGATGGCCCCAGGGGCTCGCTCCCCGAGGCCGACCCGAAAGTCCTCTAGCGTGTCGAAGCGACGAACCTCGTAGCCTGCTTGAGCGAGCTCAGTCGCCAACCAGGCACCGAACTCTGGGTCGTCGTCGACCACGTCGATCAGGCTGTTGAACTCGCCGTCGAAGAGCGGACCTTGGAACGAGGGCCTGAGCGTGAGGTTCCAGGTGGCCGTCAGTGCTAGCAGCCGAGAGAGACCCTCCGTGAGCGCTGCCCACTCCGGCTCTTTGGGAGGACGCTCCTCTTTGAGGAGTAGGCCCAAGAGTGAGGCCAACTCCGAGGCTGCCTCACCAATGGCTGGGGCCCCAAAGGTCCCCGCCGATCCAGCCAGGTTGTGGAGGGCCAGCCGGACCTCGCCTCCACCTTTGAGCCCCCAGCCCTCGCTCCTGAGCTCTTCCCAGCCGCGCTCGATCTCGGCGACCCGACCTGGGAGCCGGAGCGCGAAGCCGTCCCGAAGCGCGCTGAGCTTCCTCCTCGCCTCGCTCGCGCTACTCACCCCCTTGCTCCCAAGCAGCCCGGACCTCCGCTGCGAGCAGCATCGCGTCGAATGGCTTTCGAATCACGTCAAGCGCCCCCAGCGCCCTGTAGGCTTCCACCTCGGCCGGCTGGGCCTTAGCGGTCACAAAGATGACGGGAACCGCATGTCCCTCGCGGCGCAAAGCCTCCAGCGTGCTCGGACCGTCCATGCCAGGCATCATGACGTCCAGCAGGATCAGGTCCGGCCCGAAAGCTCCAACCGCCTCCAGGGCCTCGTAGCCAGAGCTGCAAAAGCGCAACTCGAACCCGCCGACCACTTCCAGCGCGACCTGAGCGACGGCTCGAATGTCCGGCTCGTCCTCGACGTAGAGGATGCGTTTCAGCTGACTCATTTGGCTCTGCTCCCCCCCCTCGGCGGATTGCCGAGCAGCTCACAAACTCGGTCCGCGAGCGCTCGCTCAGTGATCGTCCCCTTCACCAAAGCGGCCGCGACGCGACCCCCGACGTCCAGCCCGACCTCAGCGGCCGAGAAGATCACGACGCTCGTGGGAGGCTCGACCGACTGGAGCAGCTCGAGCAGCTCCAACCCCGAGCCGTCGGGAAGCTCTACGTCGAGCAAGACCAGATCGAAGCGGGCCTCGGTGAGCAGCGCTTTAGCCTCAGCGACCGTGGCCGCCGCTGTGAAGTGGGCCTGCCCCTCCAGCAGCGCGGACACCACGCTCCTCAAGGAGGGGTCGTCCTCGACATGGAGGACAGTCGGCATCCTGAAAGGCGGCGCAGCGCGGTGAATCGCCGCCAGCAGCCGCTCCTGGCCGATGGGCTTCTCTAGCCAGTCGCAGATCTGGAGGGCGCCGCCAGTGAGTTCGCCGGTGGCCTCGGCCTGGGACAATCCCGACACCACGATCACCGGTAGGTTCTGGGTCGCCGGGTGGGTGCGCAGGCTCGCGAGGAAGGACAGTCCGCCCTCTCCCGGCGAACTCAAATCGAAGATCAGCGCACCATACGACACCTCCTCGAGCAGCCGTCGGGCCCCCGCTACGTCGGAGGCGATGTCCGCATCGCAGCCGCCACGGCAAATGATCATGTGCAGCAGCGCCGCAGCCTCGCGGTCTTCCTCGACGATCAGCACGCGCGCTGCGCGGCTCGGTGTAGGCAGCAACCCACGTCGCACGAGCAACGCAGCGGAGCTCGTCGCAGCTCTCAAGTCGAAGTAGAAAGTCGTTCCCAGACCGGCTCGCGTCACGAAGCCGACCTGACCGCCGTGTCGCTCCACGATCTCCTTCACGATCGCCAGGCCCAGCCCCGTGCCTCCCAGCTCTCGTCTGTCGGAGGAGTCGGACTGAGTGAAGCGTTCGAACAGCCTCGGTTGGAACTCCTCTGGGATCCCCGGGCCACGGTCGGTCACAGAGACCCGCACCCGCTTGCCCTGGCGGGACACCAAGATCTCGACCGTGCCCCCCCTGGGGGAGAACTTCGCCGCGTTGGACATCAGGTTGGCCAAGACCTGCAGTATTCGATCGGCATCGACGTAGACGCGAGCCTCCTCAGACCTGTCGAAGAGCTCGAAGGTCACCTCTCGCTCCTGAGCGTAGCTCGAGAGATCCCTCGTTGCCTGAGCTGCGAGCGAAGCCAATTCGATCTCTGCGAACCTAAAGACCGCATCTCCAGACGCGATCTTCTCGATGTCCAAGATGTCGTTGATCAGCAGGAGCAGGCGCTCCGAGTTGCTGTGGGCGATCCTGAGGAACTCGGAGGCCTTCTCGTCGAACTCACCCAGGGCGCCGCCTGTGAGCAGGCTCAGCGCTCCTCGGATCGAGGTCAAGGGGGTCCGCAGCTCATGGCTCACGGTCGAGACGAACTCGTTCTTCAATCGGTCGATGCGCTTGCGTTCGCGGATGTCGCGCAGCTGCCCGCTGTAGAGCCGACGCTCGCCGATCTGCATCTCAGCCACCGAGAGCTCGATCGGGATCAGGGTCCCGTCCTTATGGAGCGCCTCGAGTTGCAGCCTGCTGCCAATGACGCGCGCCTCGCCGGTCTGGGCGTAGCGCGCGAGGTAGCCGTCGTGGGCGCTGGCGTGGAGGTCGGGCATCAGCAGGGAGACGTTTTGACCGATCAGCTCAGCGCGCTCGTAACCAAGCAGCCTCTCCATGGCCGGGTTCGCAGACTGAATGATTCCCCGCTCGTCAATGACGCTCTGGGCGTCGAGCATCGTCTCCAGCACGGTCCGTTGAGCCACCTCGGAGGCTCGCAGCGCCTCCTCCACGTCCCTCCTCTCGTCCATCTCGACGCGAAGGGACTCGTGGGTCCGGACATAGTCGAGGAGCAACCCGACCAGCGGGACCGTGTAGGCGCCGATCTTCATGAAGTGGGCAATGTTGAAGTGGGAGTCGAAGAGCGCCGTCGATCCGAAGGTCATGTGCAGTTGGGTCACCGTCTCTGGGATCGCGCTGACGACCAGCGCGTGCGTGAACATACTGGGACGCCTCTTGTATAAGCGGGGGTAGACGACCAGGCCGGCGAAGGCGAACAGCGCCAGGGGAAGCGCGTCGTAGGGGCGAGTCAGGAAGGCGCCCGGGAACGTCGTCTGCGGCAGCTCCTCCGCGACGGCGCAGACGTGAATGATCGCGTACGCGACCACACCAAAAGCCAGGCTGACTCCAACGACGAATCCCAGGCCTGAGCGCTTGGCCTCGTTTGGCTGAGGTCTCACCAGGACAAGGCTCACGCCCGTGATCATGATTCCAGCGTTGAACAGCCGACAGATCGCCCACGTGAACGGGATCAGGTCGCGATTGTCTGCCGCAGCGCTGATGAGACGATCTGCGGCCAGGGTGTGGAACGCGTCCATGCAGGCCGACATGAAGAAGGCCACGCCGAGGATCGGGGTCGTCACGTCTCGGGTGATCCGATAGTGACTCAGCGCCAGGACCACCACGAACATAGCCATGCAGAGGGCGCTCCACTCCATGATCGTGTGAGTGAGGGCGCCCGAGAGGCTCCGGAACGTGGCGTCCACGACCTCGTGTCTCTCGGCTGTGGCGGCCCACGTCGGGTCCACGGGCGGTCCTCGAGTGCCGAAGTCGACGCCGAGCAAGGTCAACAGGAGAGGCGCCGCGCAGATCGAGAGGATGGCGATCAGGGTCCACTTCGGCAGCCTGGCCTGCCCGGCAGCCTCCGTCCTGGGCTGAGTGCTCACGCCCACCCACGACAGGAGGCTTGGGACGAACTCATCGCGTTAGACTGCGGTCAGAAGATCGTCGATGGCCGCCAGGAAGGCATGCGGAGTCACCGGCTTGGGGAGGAAGACCTCCCCACTCCTCGTCTCAACCAGCTCGTCTATGTAGCCCGAGAGGTAGATCACCTTCACATCAGGGAACTCCCCTCGCATTCGAAGGCCGAGTTCTCGTCCGCCCAGCCCGGGCATCACCATGTCCGTCACCAACAGGTCGATCTCCCCCTCATGTGTGCGAACTCGCGCCAGCAGCGCTTCGGCGCAGTCGGCTGCGAGCACCAAGTAACCAGCGCTCACCAAGACCTCCTCGAGGAGGCTGCACACGAGGGGCTCGTCCTCCGCCAAGGCGACCGTCCCCGATCCCCGCCGGAGCTGAGCGGGACCGGGCTGGGAGCTGACCTCCGAATCGCCGGCCGCGAGCGGGAAGTAGAGCCGAAAGCTCGTCCCCTCTCCTAGGGCGCTCTCCACCCCCACCGAGCCGCCGCTCTGCTTGACGAACCCGTGGACACTCGCCAGCCCGAGGCCGGTCCCTTCGCCGACCTCCTTGGTCGTGAAGAAGGGGTCAAAGATCTGGAGGAGGGTCTCAGGAGGAATCCCGGTTCCGGTGTCGGTGATCGAGACGACCGCGAAAGACCCCGGCTCGAGCTCGACGCGACGAGCCTCAGCTGGGTCGAGATCCACGCGCGCAGTCGCGATCGTCAGCGAGCCTCCCTCAGGCATAGCGTCGCTCGCATTGACTGCCAAGTTCAAGAGCGCGTGCTCAAGCTGCGCCGGATCGAGCACGGCGTACGTCGGGGGGCTGGCGTCGATCTTGATCTCGACCCTCTCGCGCACGACTCGGCGCAGGAACCACGCCACGTCCTGCGTGAGCGCGGACAGCTCCACTCGCTGCGGGGACAGAGTCTGCTTGCGGCTGAACGCCAGGAGCTGACGCGTGATCGAAGCCGAGCGCTCACCCGCCCTTTGGACCTGTTGAATGGCCCGACGAGCGGCGTGACCTGGTTGGAGCTTGCCGAGCGCCATCTGTGAATAGCCAAGGATGACGGAGAGCATGTTGTTGAAGTCGTGAGCGACACCGGCAGCCACCTTGCCGACGGCCTCCATTTTCTCGGAGTGCCGAAGCCGCTCCTCGCTCCTCTCCAGCGCCTGGGCGGCCTCCTCGCGGCGCAGATCGGCGTCGATCGCGTCGAAAATGTTGGCGCACGTCGCCACGATAGGATCGAGAGCGGCGATCAGAGCGCTGTCGTAGCCGCCGGGGCGGTTGGAGAGGCCGATCATCCCGACCAGCTTGCTCCCCTTGGTCAGAGGCAAGCCCAAGAATGCAGCCAGGGGAGGATGGCCTGGCGGCAGCCCTCCGCTCCGGGGGTCGTTCGCGGGGTCGTTGGAGACCACGAGGGCCTTCGTCGTCATGACGGCGCCAAAGAGCGTGCGCAGGTTGGCGAACCTCATCCCTGAGTGAGCGTGCGCGTCATACCGGTCCCGCGTCTCGTCGTCCCAAGCGATGTTCGTGATCGCGCGAGTCAGCAGATAGGGCGAATCGTCCGGCCCGTAGTGGACCTGACCGATGAACCCGTACTCGCTCGAGGTCAGCTGGAGGAGGTCTGTCAGGAGCTCTGCAAAGAGGTGCCGGCTGTCGGCTCCGAGGATGAACGCCGTCTGAGCCCTGCTGATGGCGCGCAGCAACTCGGCCGTCGCGCGCTCCTCCTCTCGCGCCTCGTGAAGCTCTGTGATGTCGGCGAGCGTCCCCACGAATCCACACCGAGATCCGTCCGTCGCCAGCTCTGGCGCCACCTGGACCGCGACCCAGCGGCCTCCTCGCGCGACCTGCCCCTCGAAGCGCAGGTTCCGCTCCTCTGCGAAGGCCTGGGCCCACTCCGCGTCGGCCCGAACGCGATCTTCGTCGCGGAGCATACTCGTCCAAGCGCTGCCCAAAGCGACCCCAGCTGTCTCCCCACAGATCTCGCTCCAGCGCTCGTTGACATAGAGGCAGCGACCGTCGAGTCCTGTCTGGAAAATGCCCACCGGCGACGAGCGAGCCAGGGTTTCGAAGCGCCGCCGGCTGTCGTCGAGCCTCCGGGTCTGTCGCCTCGAGTAGGTCCTGAGTTCGACGTTGGAGTCCTGGAGGGATCGCTGGAGCTGCTGAATCCTGAGCAGTGACTTGACGCGGAGCAGCAGCTCCGCCCTCCGGACGGGCTTGGTCAGAAAGTCGTCCGCGCCGACCGAAAACAGCTCTCGAGTGATGTCTCCTTCGTCGAGGGCGGTCAGGAACACGATCGGGAGCCCTTCTCCCCCAGGCAACGCCCGCAGGCGACAGCAAGCCTCTTTCCCGTCCATTTGCGGCATCATCACGTCGAGGAGGACGAGATCCACGCCGCCCTCCGAGTAGAGCTCGAGCGCACGCGCCCCTCCCTCTGCCTGGAGCACCGAGTAGCCCGCTGCCACGAGGTAGCCTTCGACGATCTCGCGATTTGTGGAGCTGTCGTCCACGACTAGGATTGTGAGATCTGATTCAGCTTGCAACTGACGACCTTCGAGAGTCCGTGAAGTCGTGTCGGGGGTGCGCAGAACGCTCCCCTCCAGAGGACGAACTCGGGGGGTGAAGTGGGGGGTTCAACAACCCCTTTGTAGTACCCAATCGGCGCGGGCACTGCAATCATCCGGACGGATGAGTGAAATCATCCGGACGGATGAGTGACCCGCTCGGTCCTGGCAGTTGAGGAACCGGTAAGGGGCAGTCCACCTGATGCTGCGGCGTTCCGTCCTGCCCTGTGGCGCCAGGAGCACGGGACCGGTACAACCCCCCCTCCGGGAAAACGACATGAGATTACGCACACGATTGCTCCTGAGCTACGGGGCGCTCGGGCTCTTACTCGTGGTCAACATGGCCACCACGATCTGGCAGACGCAGCGAAGGAGCGAGCGGTTCGAGCGCGTCACAGAGCTCCGAGTCCCAGCGGCCCAAGCCAGCTTAGAGATGCTGAGCGGAGTCAACGACTCTCTGGCAGCGCTGCGCGGGTGGATCCTGCTCGGCTCGCCTGAGTTCAAGCAAGGCCGAGCCACGGCCTGGGCGGAGGGGATCGAGCCCTCGCTGGCGAAGCTGAAGGGACTCGGAGCCGATTGGAGCGATCAGGAGGACCGGGAGCGGCTGGCGGCAATTGAACGGCGCCTCGCAGAGCTCAAGGCCTTCCAGGAGGAGATCGAAGACATAGCCCAAGCGCCTCGCAACACTCCGGCCTCAAAGATCCTGTTCGAGGAGGCCGTTCCGAAGGCCAAGATTCTCGGCGAGCAGATCACGAGGATGATTGATATCGAGAGCACGTTGGCCGCCACACCTGAGCGCAAGAGGGTCCTGGGAGCTATGGCAGACGTCCGGGGGACGCTCGGCTTAGGGCTGGGAGCGATTCGCGCTTACCTGCTCTCCGGAGACGAGCGCTTCAAGAGGCAATTCGCGACCCTCTGGGCCGAAAACACGAAACGCTTTAGAGATCTCTCTGCACAGGTTGGGCTGCTGACCCCCGAACAGCGAAAGGCATACGAAGTCTTCGCGGAGGCCCGCAGGCTATTCGACCTCTTCCCGGACAAGATGTTCAAGATCCGTGGGGCCGCAGATTGGAATCTGGCCAACAGCTGGCTAGGGACAAGGGCGGCGCCCACGGCGTCTGCGATCCGGGACGACCTCGACGCCCTGATCGCCAGCCAGAGGCGATTGATGGCGGTCGACCTGGCCGAGAGCAGAGAGCAGACGGAGTTCTTCATCCGGGTCGAGTGGTTTCTGGTGGGCGTGGGCGCCTTTCTGTGCGCGTTCCTGGCCTGGTCCACGACGCGCTCGGTGTTGAGGCAAGTCGGCGGCGAGCCGGCTGCGATCGCGAGGGTGACCGCGCAGATCGCCAAGGGTGATCTGGATATCGAATTCGAAGGCGGGACTGGGGTCCGGGCCTCGGTCGGCACAATGCTCCTCGCGCTCAGGGAGAGCCGGGACGAAACCCGTCTCCAAGACTGGCTGAAAACAGGAGTCGCGCAGCTCGAGGTCGTCCTCAGAGGCGACCCTTCGCTAGACACCCTCGCCGCGAGAGCCGTGTCCGAGATCGCCACCTACCTCAACGCTCAGGTGGGCGCGATCTATGTCCTCCAAGACGGCGAGCCACCGCAGCTCTCGCTGCTGGGAGGGTATGCCCACCTGGAACGCGAGGATCCGCCCCGCAGATTCGGCCTCGGGGAGGGGCTGGTCGGCCAAGCGGCCCAGGAGCAGCAGCAGATCCTCGTCAGGGACGTGCCCAGAGCCTACTTCAAGGTCATGTCCGGGCTGGGGGAGCACACGCCCCGTGCGATCTGTGTGACACCATTCCTGAGTGAGGGGAGCGTCAGAGGGGTCGTGGAGATCGGGACGCTCGGCGAGTTGACGGGGGGACAGACCCAGTACCTCGCCCTGGCCATGCCTGCCCTCGGGATCGCCGTCGCGAGCGCGCAGGCCAGGACGCAGCTCGCCAAGTCGCTCGAACAATCTCAACTCCTGCTCGAGGAGGTTCAGGTCCAGCAGGAGGAGCTGAGGGCGACCAACGACGAGCTCGAAGAGCAAACTGCGGGGTTCTCAGAAGCCCACGAGCGGCTCCAGTCCATCTTGAACACCGCCGTCGACGGGATCATCACGATCGATCCGCGCGGGCACATTCGATCCGTCAACCGAGCGGCCGAGGCGATGTTCGGCTACCCGGCTGAGGAGATCCTCGGGCGGAACGTGAAGCTGCTGATGCCCCAGCCCTACAAAGGCGAACACGACGGCTACCTGGCCCGCTACCTCGAGACAGGGGAGGCGAAGATCATGGGAAAGAGCCGAGAAGTGGAGGGCCTTCGGCGCGACGGTTCGGTGTTCCCGCTGCGGCTGGGAGTCGGCAAAATGGAGTTTGGTGGAGAGCTCCTGTTCACGGGGATCGTGGCGGATATCACCGAGCAGCGGGGACGAGACGAGGAGCTGAAACGAGCACAGGCAGACGCGGAGGCAGCCAATCAGGCCAAGTCGGAGTTCCTGGCCAACATGTCCCACGAGCTGCGGACGCCCCTCAACAGCCTCCTGATCCTCTCGAAGGCGCTCGCCGACAACGAGGAGGGGAACCTGTCCGAGGACCAGGTGGAGTCGGCGAGGATCATTTACGGGAGCGGAGCCGGCCTGCTCTCGTTGATCAACGAGATTCTGGACCTCTCGAAGATCGAAGCCGGACACATTGACTTGGAGCTGAGCAACGTCCCGCTGGCTGACCTGGCCGAGAGCACCCGGCGCAGCTTCAAGCACGTCGCCAAGCAAAAGGGCCTGGTCCTCGACGTTCGCCTGACTCCGGACGCGCCGAGTTCTATGTTCAGCGATCAGCAGCGAATCGAGCAGATCATCCGGAACCTGGTGTCGAACGCTATCAAGTTCACAGAACAGGGCGAGGTGATCGTGGAGCTGGGCCGCCCGAGGGAAGGGGCTCGCCTGACGACGAGCGGCCTCGACCCCGCTTCGGCCCTTGCGATCTCCGTCAGCGACACGGGGATCGGCATCCCCCTCGACAAGCAGGCGCTCGTGTTCGAGGCGTTCCGCCAAGCGGAGGGTGGAACGGCCCGAAAGCACGGAGGAACGGGTCTGGGACTCTCTATCTCGCTCGAGCTGGCGGCCTTGCTCGGCGGGGAGATCCAGCTCGTGAGCGAACCGGGCGAGGGGGCGACCTTCACGCTCTATCTTCCTCTCGAGCAAGGGGACGCAGGAGACGCCCACGGGACGCACCGAATGACCGTCCGCAGGCTGGGCGGGAAACTGGACGACAGGACAGAAGGCCCCGTCGAGGGAGTCCCCTCGATCCCCGACGATCGGAAGACGCTCCAGGAGGGAGACACCACGATCCTGATCATCGAGGACGACGCGACCTTCGCGAGGGTGCTTCGGGATCAGTGCCACAAGAGGGGCTACAAGTGCCTCGCCGCGGCCACCGGCGAGGAGGGCCTGGGGCTCGCCGACGGGCTCCTTCCCCAAGCGATCCTCCTCGATCTCCGGCTGCCGGGGATCGACGGCTGGGTCGTCCTAGACGTCCTCAAGAGCAAGCTCAAGACGCGCCACATTCCGGTGTATGTCGTCTCGGCCGTCCCCGACGCGAGCGGGGACGTCCTCCGGAAGGGGGCACTCGGTTGCCTCCCGAAGCCCGCTTCGCTCGAGCGAGTCCACCAGGCTCTAGACGTCCTCGAAACCTCCTTTCGCAAGGGCGTGAAGGAGCTGCTCCTAGTCGAGGACGACGACACGCTGCGCGCCGCCATGACCGAGCTCATAGGGAACGGAGACGTGCACGTCGAAGCAGCCGAGACCGGAGCGAGCGCGATCGCGAAGCTCGAGCGCAAGAGATACGACTGCATGATCCTCGACCTCGGCCTCCCCGACATGTCGGGCTTCACACTCCTCGAGAAGCTGAGCGCGATCGAGGGGCTCGTGATCCCTCCCGTGGTGGTCTACACCGGCCGGGACCTCACCCGCGCAGAGCAGACTCAGCTCCAGATCCACGCCGAGTCCATCATCATCAAGGGTGTGCGATCGGAAGAGAGGCTGCTGGACGAGGTGTGCCTCTTCCTCCACCGAGTGATCGGCAACCTGCCGCTCCAGAGGCGCAGAATCTTCGTCGACCTCTATGAAGGAGACACGGTCCTGGCGGGCAAACGGGTGCTCATCGTGGACGACGACATGCGCAACTCCTTCGCGCTCTCCAAGGCTCTCGAGAGGCGGGGAATGAAGACCACGAAGGCCGAAGACGGCGAGAAGGCGCTCGCGATCCTCGCCTCGGATCCCAGCTTCGATCTGGTGCTCATGGATATCATGATGCCGGTCATGGACGGCTACGAGACCATGAAGCGGATTCGGGCGCAGGCGGCCTTCAAGGAGCTCCCGATCATCGCTCTGACGGCGAAGGCCATGCGAGCAGACCGAGCGCGGTGTCTCGCGGCTGGCGCGAGCGACTACCTCTCCAAGCCCATCGACGTGGACCGCCTGCTCTCCATCCTGCGGGTTCGGCTCTACGAGTCGTCATGAACGAACCTCATCTGGAAGACATCGAGATCGATCTCCTCTTGGAGGCGATCCACCTTCGCTACGGATATGACTTCCGGGGCTACGCTCGGGTCTCGGTCGGGAGGCGGATCCGGCGTTTCTGCTCGAGGTCCGGCTGTGAGACCCCAGCGGACATGATTCCAAGGCTCCTGCACGATCCGCTCTTCTTCGCTCGGATCCTCCCCTGCTTCTCCGTCAATGTCTCTGAGATGTTCCGGGACCCGCCTGTCTTCCGGGCGATTCGGGAGCTGGTCGTTCCCGTTCTACGAACCTATCCCTCGCTCAAGATCTGGGTCGCGGGCTGCGCGGGAGGCGAGGAGGCCTACTCCCTGGCCATTTTGCTCCGAGAAGAGGGTCTCTACGAGCGGACGACCCTGTTCGCCACCGATTTCAACGCTGAGGTCCTCGAGAGGGCGGAGAAAGGGAGCTACTCCCTCGGCTCCGCCGAGGCGTTCGCGACCAACTATCAGCAAGCGGGCGGAAAGGGGTCGCTCTCCGACTACTACCACATGGAGCACCGGGCCCTGGTCATGGACCGCTCGCTCAGGGAGAACATCACCTTCGCCAATCACAACCTCGTGACGGACGGCGCGTTCGGCGAAATGCAGATGATCCTCTGCCGAAACGTCCTCATTTACTTCGGTCGGCAGCTCCAGAGTCGAGCCCTCGAGCTCTTCAGTGAGAGCCTGGCGCGCCGGGGCTTCCTCTGCCTGGGCCTCAGCGAGAGCTTGGCTTTCTCAATAGCGCAGGAGGACTTCTCGACGCTCGACGCAAGACTGCAGATCTTCCAGAGGAACCGGTGACAGAGAGGCTCCCCGAAGGCTCCCATATCACCCAGAAGATCCTGATCGTGGACGACAGGTCGGAGAACCTGTTCGCCCTCAGAAAGGTCCTTAGAGCCACGGGCACAGAGGTCATCGAGGCGAGCAGCGGGAACGACGCGCTCAAGGCCGTGTTGCGCCACGACTTCTCGTTGGCCATCTTGGACGTGCAGATGCCGGACATGGACGGCTACGAGCTCGCCGAGTTGATTCGCGGCGAAGCCCGCACCGCCCTGCTTCCCATCATCTTCCTGTCCGCCGTCTACACGGACGAGACCCACGTGTTTCGGGGGTACGAGTCGGGGGCCGTGGACTTCATAGTCAAGCCGTACAACCAGGTCCACCTCCTGTGCAAAGTGCGTGTCTTCCTCGACTTGGACCGCGAGAAGGTCACATCGATTCGAGCCAGTGAGGAGCGACTGCGCGGATTCATGAACTCGGCCGCCGACGGCTTCGTTCTCTTTGACTCCGACCTTCGGCTCCGCGAGATCAACCCTCCTTTCTTGCAGCTCTTTCCTGACGAGACCACGAGGCAAGACTTGCTGGGGAAAACGCCCGAGGGCCTCAAGCCCGTGTTCGGGGAGGGAGACCAGGAACTGCTCCACAGAGTGCTGGAAACGGGCGAGGCGAAGTTGGTCGAGGATCTCGTGGTTTCAGCCGAGCGGGGAGAGCGGCACCTCGTCCTCAAAATCTTTCGGGTGGGCCTCGGCCTAGGCGTGATCGGCACGGACATCACGGAACGCAAGCGCGCTGAGGTCGAGATTCGCCAGCTCAACGAGCAGCTCGAGGAGCGAGTCCAAGAGCGCACTCAGGAGCTCGCGGGCGCGAACAGGGAGTTGAGACTGGCCAAGGCAGCAGCGGAGGCGGCCAGTCTGGCCAAGTCGGAGTTCCTCGCCAACATGAGCCACGAGATCCGAACGCCAATGACTGGCGTGCTCGGAATGCTCGATCTGATTCAGAGCACCGAACTCGGGGAACGCCAGCGAGGCTACGTGGACATGGCGCGGAGCTCGGCCGACCTCCTGCTGGTCGTGATCAACGACATCCTCGATTTCTCCAAGATCGAGGCCGGCAAGCTGGAGCTCGAGGAGGTCGACTTCGACCTCCGCGGCGTGGTAGAGAACGCCACGCTTCCCCTGGCCCAGCGCGCGGCCGCCCGGGGCGTGGAGTTGGCCTGCTTCATACCCACAGACGTGCCAACGGCTCTGCGGGGGGATCCTGTCCGGCTGGCCCAGGTCCTGACCAACTTGCTGGGGAACGCTGTCAAGTTCACGCAGGCAGGTGAAGTCGTCGTTGAGGTGCACGCCACGAGCGCGGAGGACGCCCTAGTTGACCTCCGGTTCGAGGTCCGGGACACGGGTGTCGGGATCGACCCGGCGGCGCTCAAGGAGCTGTTCCAGCCCTTCACGCAGGCAGACAGCTCGACCTCGCGCCGCTTCGGCGGAACTGGACTGGGGCTGACGATTTCCCGGCGGCTGGTCGAACTCATGGGTGGCGAGATCGGGGTCGAGAGCGTGCGGGGGGAGGGCTCGACCTTCTGGTTTACGTGCGCTTTCGCTCCAGGGAAGCCCCAACCCCTCCCCCGCGGTGACCTCAGCGGACGGCGCATGCTCAGCGTGGACGATAGCGCCACCAATCGTCAGATCATGGAGCACTACCTCGCAGGCTGGGGAGTCCGCGCCAGCACAGCTGCTTCGGGGCCCGAGGCGTTGCGGCTACTGCTCGACGCCCAGGCCCAGGCTGACCCCTTTGAAGTCGCTCTCCTCGATCAGAAGATGCCTGGCATGGATGGGCTCTCTCTTGCCAGGGCGATCCGAGGTGAGCAGAGCCTCGCGGAGATCCAGCTCGTCCTCCTGAGCTCGCTTGGACTGGCCCAGGAAGAGTCCAAGGGGCTGGGGATCGTCGCCCACCTCGTCAAGCCCATTCGCCGTGAACAACTTCATGAGCGCCTCCAGCGGGCGGTCGGGGGCCGAGAACCTCCCGCTGCTCTCCTCCCCCGCCAGACTCTCTTGCTCCGGGGGCATGTGCTCCTCGTCGACGACATGCTGGTCAACCAGGTGGTTGGCCAGGAGATGCTGCGGCAGCTCGGTCTGGGAGTGGAGGTCGCCAACGGCGGGCGGGAGGCGATTCGTCGAATTGAGGGGCGCCGCTACGACGTGGTGCTCATGGACTGCCAAATGCCAGACCTGGATGGGTTCGAGACGACCCGGCGAATCCGAGGGTCGGAGGCCGAACGGGGTCGAGGCGACCCCCTACCCATCGTCGCGATCACGGCCAACGCGCTGGAAGGGGATCGGGAGGTCTGTTTGGAGGCGGGCATGGACGGATACATCTCCAAACCCTTCGGCCGAGCGGCACTCTCCGCGGAGCTAGCCCGCTGGCTTCCTCAGCAGGAGCGCCAATCACAGGGGAACGGCAAGGAAGATCGGCCGCTCCTGGATTTCGAGAAACTCGACGCACTTCGCCAGACGCTGGGGCCTAGGTTCGAGACCGTCCTCGGCCACTTTAGAGTGGAGGGCGCTGACCTGATCGTGTCGCTCCGAGCCGCCGCGACTGCAGGCGACACGAAGGCTATGGCGCACGGCGCTCACGCCCTTAAGGGCGTAGCAGGAAACCTGTTCGCTTCGGCGCTGGTCCGTCTCTCTCGGGACCTGGAACACCAGGCGCGCGCTGGCGTGGTCGAGGCTCCTGAGCCCCTCGTCGAGCAGATCGCTAGCGCGCTCGAGCAAGTCCTCGAGGCCCTCTCCTGAGGGTAGGCGCCCCCATCTAGACCCGGCGGAGGCCCTCTGTGCGCCTAGCTTCTTGGTGAGCCCGCGCTCCTCGGTCTTCGCTTGAGCTCCCAACGACTGGATCGCTGCAGTCTGGCACAAGAGTCACCAGAGCTTCGTCAAAGGGAACTCGCGGAGAGGGCTTCTGAGTGGGAGGCAAGGTCGCCCAGACCGGATTCCCTCCGAGTCGGCCGACCAAGAGGCCGACGAGCCGGCCCTGCGCGTCGAGCATTGGCGATCCAGAGTCACCTGGCAGGGAGGCGCAAGGCAAGTTGAAGAGCCCGCTCGACGCCCAGAGCTGAGTCGGCTCCCCATGGGCGACCTCCAAGACCTCGTCGGGCTCAAAGCCCCCAAAGCCGAACAAACCCTCGGACTCCTCCAAGCGGAGCTCGATCAGATCCTCAGGCGCGGAGGGGATCCGACGTGTCACGTGGGCGTCGACGGCGATCAATCGCCCGCTGATCTCGACTTCAATCTCGGTCGCGCCCTCCAACACGTGAGCCACGGTCAATACGCGGCCCCCCTCGATCACGGCACCCGCGCCCACGGTCCACGATCCGTCCGCCCGGTAGGCGAGCAACGACACCCGCCCGACCTTGTTCGAACGGCGATCCGAGCGATCGAATTGAGCCCAGCCCGCCTCCTCGAGGGCGTCCTCGAAGGAGTTCAGGGCTGCGCAGCCGCTGAGCAGTGGGAGTGAGCAAAGCAAAAGTCCGTGGAGCCAGAGTCGGGTCATGGGTCACCTCAGCAGGACCGTTCGCGAATCGCGAGCCAAACGCACGGATCGACCATGACTGAACTTAGGCCTATGGGGGGCAAGTCCGCCCCGATCGCTTGACCCCCCGAGGGGAGGCAATCCCGCACCCAAGCTTGGGGGTGAGGGTCAGCCGGTCCTGCTAAGCCTGCGGTGCGAGCCGGACCACGACCTCGACGGGCGCGGCCGCCGGGTCGAAGGCGATCTTGAGGAACTCCGCGGCGACGTATTCAGTCGAGTTGAAGGCCTCGTCAGCTTTCAGCTGGAGGAAGCTGTCGAGGAGCGGGAAGCGCTCCTTCGGAGTGGAACGTATCGTCCGCTGCATGTCTGTGTCGATCACGCCGGGAGCCACGCTGAAGACGCGAAAGCCTCCGCCCTCCTCCTCTGCGAGGCACTCGCTGAGGCGGTCGAGAGCGGCCTTGCTCGCGCAGTAAGCCGTCCAACCTGCGTAGCCCTTGAGAGCGGAGCCGCTGCTGACGTTGATCAGAGTCCCCTCCTCCGCCCGATGGCGAAGGAAGACCTGGGCCCCCAGGAGACAGCCGATCACGTTGATCTCCAGGTGACGCGCAAGGTCTGCGGACGAAAGGTCACGTGCGAACACGATCGGAGTCAAGATCGCGGCGTTGTTCACCCAGAGGTCGATCGGCCCCAGGGTCCGGGCGACCTCCGCCCCAAAGGCCTCGAGGGCCTCTCCATCGGTCACGTCGAGGGACGCCGAGACCACGTCAGGCCCCTCCAGAGACGGACGCGTGCGCGCGCAGACCCCGACCTTCACCCCCTGCGCGCGAAAGGCCGCAGCCATTCCTGCACCCAGTCCACGGCTCGCGCCTGTCACGACCGCGACCTTCCCTGCGAAGTCCACGCGGAGCTAAGCCTTCCTGTCCTTGGGTGCCTTCTTGGCGCCGGACTTCTTGCCTTTGCCAGCCGCCTTGACCGAGGCAGCAGGCGCTGGAGCCGACGCGGCCTCGGCCGCTGTCTCCTCCTCCGTCGGGGGAAGCTGAGTCTCGACCCAGTGCGAAAGGAGCCCGCGGTAGTGGTTGAAGAACGCCTGCTGCTCGCCTGGAGGGAAGACCTCAGCCATAGTCGTGGAGAGGATCTCCTCGAACTCCGCGCTCTGAACGAGCTCGATCATGGCCTCGTCCATGTGCCCGAGTTCGTTCGCCCGGAAAGCCTCGAACTCCCCGCGCTGGAAGTGCTCGTCGACCAACACCTCGTAGGCAGTCAACTTCTCTTGGAAGCTCCGATCGGAGTCCGCAATGTCGAAGTAAGGCTGCGGATCGAGGGAGATCTTCATCGGCCGCTCGGAGACGGCGCAGAAGATCGACCAAGAGAGGAGAGCCTTGATCGCCCACGGGTAGTAGTAGTGCAGGCTGTGGACCGCAATGTCTGGACAGGCGTTGGCGAAGTCGATCGGGTAGATCTGGCCGTCCTTGTGGATCGTCTCGCAGGAGTTGAAGTCCCAACGGAAGAAGGCGTTGATCAGTTTGTTCGTGATCCGAACCTCACGGCCCTCCGCTTCGTTCAAGAAGTCATGCGAGATCTCGTAGCGAGCGTGCTGGGGGAGGTCTGGACGGAACTTGAGGTTGATCACCTGGGGACCGATCGCGAGCGAACGGCAGAACACGTCGTAGTCCGCCACGCCTGCCTGGAGGTGCATCAGGCTCTGGCCTGATGCGTCGTAGGCCTTGTAGAGACCCTCCTTGTCATGGATCTGGGTCACCTCGCGCCAGCCGCCCCCGTCGAAGGGCTTCATGAAGAGCGGGTAGCCGATCTCCTCGCCGATCTTGCCGAGGTCGAATAGGTTGTGATACCGCTCGGCGGTCCGCTCGTACTTCTCCTGATACCCCTCAGGCGCCTTCTTCTGCGGGATCAGCCAGGTGTCTGGAATGTTCAAGCCGAGCCGAATTGCCGCGCAATAAGCCGAGTGCTTCTCCATAGCTTGGAAGGTGAACGGGTTGTTGAGGATGTAGGTCTTGTTGATCAGCGCCACCTTCTTGAGCCACTCGCGCGGGGCGTAGTGCCAATAGGCCAGGCGGTCGATGATCACGTCCGTGCGCGAGGGCTGGCGCAATGAGAACGGGTTGATCCGCATTCGACGGATGTTCACGTCGTAGGTCTCGCCCTTGTATTTGACCTCGGGGCCCATCCGACGCATCAGCGCCTCGAGGGTCGAAGGCCAGTCTGTCTCGTCGCCGACGAGGAGACCGATCGTCTTGCTGATGCTCATTAGATTTCGCTCAGGTATTTGGGGAGCAAGTGGCGCCAAGTCGGCCAGTCGTGGTCGTATTCAGGACCCCAAGGGTCTACGCGGTTCGGAACGCCCTTCGAGCCAAGGATCGACGCCATCGTCCAGTCCTGCTCAGGATCCTCCCAACGCCCGCCGCCGTGCGCCATCAAAATGAAGCGCTGGCGAAGGAGGCGAAGTTGCTCGGACTCGCCCAGGTTGGGCAGGTATTGCAGCGGCGAGCTGAAGTAGAAGTTCGCGTCGCCATGCCGCATTGGGTGGCCGTCGCTGTCCTTTATGAAGCGCTCGACGTCGTAGGTCCCGCTCATGCAAATCGCACGACTGAACACGTCGGGGTGACGACAGATCGTGGCCATCGCGTTGAAGGCCCCGATCGAAGCTCCCGCGACCACGATCTCAATGTCGTCTGAGTTGCAGTCCTTGCGAATCGCGGGAACGACCTCGTGATAGAGGTAGCCGTCGAACGCGTTCTGGAGCGCGGTGCAGTAGCGCGCGGACTTCTCGGTGTCCCCCCAAGTCCGCGCCGCGAGGCTGTCGATCGAGTAGACCTTGATTCGGCCTGCGTTGATCAAGGGGCCAAGCACCTTGATCATCAGCATTCGCTCGATCTCCTCAGCGTCACCGCCCGCCGTCGGGAACACGAGCACAGGGGTGCCCAGGTGTCCCCAACGCACAAGTTGAGTCTCGTGCTCGACGCGGTGTGAATACCAGCTCGTGCTTACCTTCATGTGTCCATCCGGCCTATTCGTAGATCATCCAGAGCGGGCCCGGGAACAGCCAGGACAGCCCTGCGCGAAGACGATCCCGCCAGTTCTCCCAGTTGTGCCCGTCGCGGGCCTCTTCGAAGCGAACTGAGATCCCACAGTCCTGCAGGAGCGGGACCATGGAGCGGTTCTCGTAGATAAGTGATTCGTAGATCCCACAGCTGAGGAAGATCTTCTCGGCTGGACGCCCAGGCTTCTTCCGAAACTCGTTCATGAACTCGACGACCGGATCGAAGGCCGGGCCGCGGTGGTGGGTCCCAATGTCGGTGAACGCGAACGACCCCGACTGGAGCAAGAGCTTCCCGAACGCCTTTGGGTAGCGCCAGGCCGTCGAGAGGCTGGCCACGCCGCCGAAGCTCGCGCCCATCAAGCAGCGGCTCAGCGGGCGCTGCTCAAGCGTGTAGCGCTCCTCCAGCGCAGGGAGGACCTCCTCGACTATGTGCTTGGCGTGACGAGGATCGGCCGCGTATTCACGAAGCCGATCACCCGGGTCGGTGAAGGCCACGATCATGGGCGGGATCTCGAGCCTGTGGATCAGGTTGTCGAGCACGATCTTGAAGGCTGAGAAGCGCTGGTAGTCCGTCCCGTCGTGCACCACGAGGAGCGGATAGCGACAGGACTCGCGGAATCGAGCGGGGCGATAGACCTGCACCCAGCGGTCCTCACCGAAGGCCTCGCTAAAGAAAGTAATCGTCTCCATTCGGCCGGGGCGCGTGTTCTCGCTCGGCCACGTCCACTCGGGGCGCTCGTAGCCGAAGGTCGCGCAGACCGAGTTCGCCCCGTAGGGGTCGATCGCTCGGAGCGGGTTGAGCGGGTCACGGACCAGGACCGCGTTGTCCCCGTAGTCGACCAAGAGCTTGTATTCGATCCGAGACTTACGTCGCAACTGGACCGTCAAGTGCCAGAGGTCGGTGCCCTCGAGGCGGTGGAACTCCTGGCTCGTGGGGAGCCCGAAGATCCAGTGCTGCCAGCGAACCGAGTCTGCGGCGCCCACGAACACAAACGTAGCGCCCCCCTCTGCATAGATTGGGAAGGGGCCGTTGCTGTCGACGAACTGCTCGATCTGCTCCGGCGAGGGCGGCCCCGAGTCAATCAGCTCCTGGAGAGCCGGGGCGGTCACTCGCTCACCATCTCGATCACCTGCCCGTCTGGCGCGAGCCGACGCGACCCACCGATCGGAGTCCACTCGAGGCCATCCCAGTGAACGCCGCAGCCCTCGTCGAGCGCCACGCAGGTCGCGGGCGCGAACCGGCCAGCCAAGATCCCGACGCGGTGCTCGTCGTTGAGGCGCAGGCGGTGCTTGGCATGCGGGAGCGCGACGATCCGCGGCGCGATCCGCAGCCCGTCGTCGTAGATCTCCGGGTCGCCCTTCCCCTGGGGCGGACTGTCGTGAAACAGCACGATCCGATCCGTGATCACCATCGCCCCCGCCGACCAGGCCACGATCGGGATGTTCGCCAGCAAAGGCCGCATTCGGAGCAATTGGAGCTGATCGAGGAGAACCCCCACGTTTCCGCCCGCGATCAGGACACCAGCGCAATCCGAGAGTTCGGCCTTGAGCTGGCTCCGCGTCTCCCCGATCGAAGGGTTGAGGGTCGGGTCCCAGAGGTCTTGGAAGGCCTGGTGAATCCCGCGAATCTGCGTCAGGTAGTGGTGATCGAGGTCGCTTACCGCGCGGAGCGCGTCGACGCGCTCCGCGGTCAGGAGGTCCATCCGCGGAATGGTCAACCCGTAGAGGTTGCGCACCGACTCCAAGGCCCCACGAAGACGCCGGCGGTAGAGGGTCTGCGCGATTCGGAGGCGATCGTTGCGGTCCAAGAGGGCTTGCGAGAACCTCGTCTCGCGACTCAGCACGCCCTGAAAGCGCTCGTGAAGCTGCAAGTTGAGCGTCGGCCGCCCGAGGTGCTCTTCCAGGTCGTCGACTTCGTCCTCGCGCTCTTCCCAACCGCCCGTGATCACCGCGAGCTGCCCCTCGATTCCATGCTCCTCGAGCACGCCCCGAATGATCGGGTCGTGGCGCTGAGGGCCGAGAATCGTCACTGAGGTCGTCACAGCATTCATTCGGCGAAGAGTTGGACGTCGGTGCCGAAGCGATCCGCCATGGCGAGGCACGTCTCGAGGTTGGGGTGGCGAACAATGGCGTAGCCGTCCGAAATCAGAGTCTGGAGCCAGTTGCGCCGGTGCTCGCCGACGCCTAGGAGATCGAGGACCGCGACGTGCTGACCGAAGCGCGCCAAGTAGCTCGCGAGCCCCGTGATCCGCGCGATCCGCCCCTCGCCCTGAGCCCGCTTAAAGATCACGGCCACGTTGTAGCGCCGCCGAATCGGCTGACTGAGCGTCCCAAAACAAACCGCCTCGGCCCAGCCACGGAACAAGTCCGCGTCCACGCTGTAGTTCATTTGATCGACCAAGCGCGCGCCGCCCACCCGCGCGCCGATCTCGCCGAACACGACCTCGCCGTCGTCCTTGAGATACCACTCCATGTGGGTGTAGCCGGCCTCGAACTCGAGCGCCTTTAGGACCGCGAAGCCCATAGCCCGCCCGGCCGCGAGCTCTGGCTGATCTGGGTTGCGGAGCGCGACGACCTGCGGGCTGATCCACTCCACCGTCCGTGCGATCAGCGGCCGAGGCCGATACCAGGCAATGTTGTAGTAGAGCGGCCGGCCCCCAGCGCAGATCGCGTCGAAGGTGTATTCCCGCCCACAGACGAACTCCTCGACGCTCACGACAGGCACGTGGCGAACCGCCCGAATCACTCCGCCCAGCTCGCTCGCGTCGTTGACGCGGTGGGTGTCGGCCGAGCCCGCCCCGTCGATCGGCTTGATCATCAGCGGATAGCCGATTCGCTCGGCCGCGGCGCGAATCGAAGCCTCGTCAGAGCAGGAGCTGTGGCGCGGCGTCCGAATCCCTGCCGCGTCGAGCTTCTGCTTCATCAACTCCTTGTCGCGGAAGGGAAGCGCCTGCTGCGGCGTGAGCCCGGGCACGCCGAGGGCTTGGCGAAGCCGCGCCGCGAGCATCACGAGCGGCTCCCAGAGCGTCTCGATTCGGTCGAAGCGAACGCCCGCCTCGTGGACCTCGCTCACGATCTCTCTAAACGCCCCCTCCTCGTCGAAGAGTGAGCGGATCCGAATGTAGTTGCTCAGCGCTCGCCGGCAGCGCTCGGGGAGCGCCTCCTTGGGCATGTCCCCGACGCCAACCACGGTCGCGCCGACCTCTGCCAAGCCTGCCACGAAGAAAGGCATTTCGGCCGGGAACCCCGGGTTTAGGAACATGACGGTCGCCACTAGCCCAGCTCCACGCGGACACGCCGCACGATCGTCTGGAGCGCCCGCTCCACAACGCTCGTCTCGGGGTGACGAACGATCACGTAACCCTGTCCTTCATAGCCGCCGCCCGAGGACTGACCCCGCTGGGGCAGCTTGGCCTCGACCACCAGCTCGCCGACTTCCTGTTGAGCCAACTCCAAGCCACGAACCCCCACGACCCGCGAGCCGCTGCCCTGGCCGCGGAGGTAAGCCGCCCCGACCGCGTAGCGCCGCTCGGGCGGGTCGAAGGTCTCTGCTCCAACCAGCCGCGCCCAGGCCTGATACATGTCGGTGTCGTAGGCATAGCTCAAGAGCGTCGTGATCTGCGCGCCGGGCGGCCGCGCCGCGACTTCGGAGACGACCACGCTCCCGTCCTCGCGGCGAAACCACTCCAAGTGGCTCATCCCGGTCTCCATTCCGAGCGCCGCGAGCGCCTGGGCCCCTGCCTCGCGGATCGGTGCGTATTCCTCGCCGCTCACGTCCCGGGGCAGGAGGACGCACCACTGGATCCAGTCGTGTTGGAGCACCTCGAGCGGCGTCGGGTGGTAGTGACTGACGCTCGCCCAGAGCAACTTCCCTTTGAGGCACACCGAGTCGAAGGAGTGCTCACGCCCGACGACGAACTCCTCTAGGAGCGTTGGCCGCTCGGCGCTAGGCGGGAAGGCAGCCAGCGCGTCTGCGACTTGCTCGGGCCGATCGAGCCGGAACGTATTCTTGGCCCCAGCACCGGCCTGAGGCTTGATCACGACGGGGAGGTCGACCTCGGCCAAGAAGGCCTCCGCCTCGGCCACCGAATGCGCCAAGCAGTGGCGTGCGCAAGGAACGCCGGCCGCGCGCAGCACGTCCTTCATGCGCGCCTTGTCGCGGAAGTTATGCGCCGCCTCAACACGCATTCCGGGCAGTCCGAGGGTCTCGCGAGCCTCCGCCAGCGGAACCTGGAGCTCCTCCAAGACGCCGATCAGCCCCTCGACTGGCCCCAGAAGCTTGCCGAGGCCCTCGACCGCGGTCACGATTTGCCCCGCGTCGAGGGGGTTCTCGACCTGCCAATGCCCCGCCGCGCTGGCCGCAATCTCAGGCCCGAAGCGGGCTAGAGGGTCACTGCTGATCACGCCCACTCGGAGTCCAGGCACAGCGAGAGCTGCCCGCAGAAAGCGGAGAGAGGTGTCGAACACGAAAGGAAGCACGAAGGCGAGGGTAGGCATGCTCAGGAGGGCTTGTGTGGGCCGACACGCTATCGAGGAGTCATGGCAGAGGCCAGCCTGAGCAAGGCATTTCGGACCCGGCGTCCAGGCTCGCGCAGCTGAGTCGCCAGAGGGTCCCCCTGGCCAGGGCCAAACCCCCAGCTAGGCGGCGCCCAGGCCCCGCCAGTTCGGACCTCTCCAGTTGAGGGCCAGCCCCTCGAGCCCGCCCGGAGCCTCTGGCGAAGCCGGCAGCGGGGCCACCGGTGTCGGGGCGATCTCGGCGCCCCTGACCGGCAGGCTGACCCAGACCGGCGACTCCCCGATCCGCCCGATCAGGAGCCCGACCAGTCTGCCCTCTGCGTCGAGCAGCGGTGAACCCGAGTCACCCGGGGCCGAGGTGCAGGGCAGGGTGAAGAGCCCCAGCGAGGCCCAGAGCTGAGTCGGCTCCCCGCTGGCCACTCCGAGGACCTCCTCGGAGCTGAAGCCGCCAAATCCCAAGACACCGTCGGACACCCTCAGCCGGAGCTCGACGATCTCCTCGGGCATGGCGTGGATCCGGCGCTCGATTTGAGCGTCGACCGAGATCAACCGTCCGTTGATCTCGACCTCGATCTCGCTCGCGCCCTCGACGACGTGCGCCACAGTCAGCACCCGATCGCGCCCGACCACAGCCCCAGCACCCCGGACCCAGGAGCCGTCCGCCCGGTGGACGAGCAGCGCCACGCGGCCGACCTGGTTCGCGCGGCGGTCCGAGCGGTCGAATTGAGCCCAGCCGGCCTCCTCCAGGGTGTCCTCGAAGCTGTTCAGGGCGGCGCAGCCGCTGCTCAGGAGCAGCAGCAAGCAGATCAGCAGTCCTTGCAGCCAGCGCGGAATCATGTCCCTCTCCTCTCTCTGCACTTCGGGACGCAAACACCCAGCCAAGCGCCAAACGCGACCGGCGCACGACTTGGGGCCGAGGGGGACAAGCAAACCCCTGGCTACCAGCGCCCCTTGAGCTGTGTAGGTCACAGCTCGTGGCGTGCCCTCGATCACGAACGGAGAGGGGGCGCTGTCGCAGAACAAGAGCGCTCTGGAGGGGCGAAGTAGAGCGCCTGGCCCTAGGAGAGGCCCCGAACCAACTCAAGCAGCTCAAGGGGGCGGAAGGGTTTGGTCAGGAACGCGATCGCGCCCAGCTCCCGGCAGCGGTCCCTGTCAGCCTCGGATCTGCTCCCCGTGACCATGATCACCTTGGGAGGAGCGTCCAACTCACGAATCCGAGCGCACACCTCAAACCCGTCCTCAGTCGTCCCCAAGTCGAGGTCGAGGATCACGAGATCAATCGGCTCGCGCTCGAGCACGAGAAAGGCCTCGTCGGGAGTCGAAGCCTGACGAACTTGGTGAGTGTCGAACGAGAGCGTCTCCTTGACGAGCTCCCGCAAGTCGGAGTCGTCGTCGACGAGGAGGATCCGGTGTCCGCTCATCGTCCCACCGCGGGAGGCGCTGCCCGATCCGGTTGACGTCGTCTCATTCCACCCCCTGCGCCTGAGCGCTACTGCGTGAGTTTATCCAGCGAGCCTGCCCTGCGCTCCATGAGCGAACCCCAAATCGAACATCGCGAGCGGCGCTCAGTCCTTGCTCTCCCCGCGAAGCTCGGGAACCTGCTGCGGGTCGGAGGGCGGGGCGGGATATCTCGTGTCGGCAGAATGGGTGCGGGCTGTTTCTGGGCCTGCTCCTTGCCCATCCGGAGCGCGCCGCTCGAAGTGTCCGCAAATGTCAATTCGTCATCGTCAGCGTCAGTCACGTGTCACCCGCCAGCATAGCGAGGGCCGCTCACTTGTGCCCGGACAAGACCTTGTCACAATGAGGTCGTGGGAAACGAGATCGTAGTCGTCGAAGTCGACGAAGCAGCCCGAGACCTCGTGACTCGCCTCCTGGCCGGACGCGGGCACGCTGTTGAGGCCTTCGCCTCCCTTGGCCAGGCGCGCAGCCACCTCGAGGGCGCCCCCCCTCCTGCGCTGGTCGTGATCGGCCTCGACCCTCCAGCCGAGGAGGGCCTCGAGCTGATCGCCGCGATCCAGAGCATCTACGGGCCCCGGACCCCGCCCGTGCTAGTCCTCTCTGGACTCACCTCGGAGGCGGACATTCTCCGCAGCTACGCCGCGGGCGCCGACGACTACCTGAGCAAGCCGCCCAAGCCACCTGAGCTGCAGGCCAAGGTCGCGGTCCTTATGGCCCGCAACCCGGGCTCGGCCGAGACCCAGCTCGACCCCGAGCTTCCCCGCAAGAACGGCCTCGACTTTGGTCGCTACGAGCGCCAGCGCGTCATCGGGAAGGGATCGTCCGGAACCGTCTACGAGGCTCGCGACACCGTCGAGCACCGTCCAGTGGCCCTCAAGGTCCTCTCCGCCCTCAAGAGCCAGCGAGCTGAGCACCGCTACCGCTTCTTGAGGGAGGCTTACGCCGTCACGGCGGTCGAACACCCAAGCGTCGTGCGCGTCTACGACTTCGGCGTCGAAGAGGGCAGGCTCTACTACAGCATGGAGCTCCTGAGCGGCCCCACGCTCGCGGCGAGGGTCGCTGAGGGACCCCTCAGCGTCGAGGAGACCCTCGAGCTCATGATCCCGATCGCAGAGGCCCTCGCGGCGCTCCAGCAGAGCGACCTCGTCCACCGAGACGTGAAGCCCACAAACGTCGTGCTCCGAGACGGGGCCCCGGGTCAGCCGGTCTTGATCGACTTCGGGCTCAGCAAGCTCAGCTTCGATCGCAGCCTGACCGGGCCCGGTGTCGTCTTGGGGACCGCGGCCTACCTGGCCCCTGAGGTCGTGTCTGGAGCTGAACACGACCAGCGCTCGGATCTCTACGCCCTGGGAATGCTGGCGCGCTTCGCGCTGACAGGAGAGGACCTCTGGTCCAACGTTGACCCCTGTACGGTCCTTCGCCGCCAGCTCTCCCTGGAGATCCCGCTCCCCGAGCTCCCGGCCTCCTTCCAAGCCGTGCTCAGGAAGCTCCTGGCTCCCGACCCCCAGGCGCGATATCAGCGAGGCGAGGACCTCGCCGCTGACCTGCGAGCGCTCCAGGCCGAGTCCGTCTCGCGCTCCCCGAAAGGGGCTTGATGCCGCTCAGCGTCGTCGTCGTCGAAGACGAGCCAGCCGTCCAGGACCTGATCCGCGACGTGCTCGAGAGCCGGGGATACCTCGTCAGGGTCTTCGGCTCGGCGGGGGCGGCCTGGACCCACCTCCGCGCCCACCGCCCGAGCCTGCTCCTCGTCGACGTCGGCCTCCCAGACGAGAGCGGGCTCGATCTGCTCCGCCGGCTCCGCTGCCTCCACGGCGGAAACAGCTACCCGGCCCTAATCGTCTCGGGGCATAAGTCCGAACAGGACATTCTCCTGGGCTACGAGGCGGGCGGGGACGAGTATCTGACCAAGCCCTTCTCCAGCGGGGAGCTCCTCGCCAAGTGCGCCGTCTTGATCGCGCGGAGTCCGTCCGCGAGAGAGACGCAAGTCCGCCTCACCGACGCGGAGGCGCCGCTCTTCGAGCGGTATGAGGTCAACGGGATCCTGGGACGAGGAGCGTTCGGCGTCGTCTATCACGCCCTCGATCTGCGCAACGCGAAGCGCGAGGTAGCCCTCAAGGTCTGCGGTCAGGAGGTCGCTCACGACGCAGAGCACCGCTTCCGTTTCCTCCGTGAGTCCTACGCCCTCGCCAGCCTCATTCACCCCCACATCGTGTCTGTGACCGACTTCGGCCTCCTCGACGACGAGCTCTACCTGGCCATGGACTACATCGAGGGACCCACGCTCGCGAGCCACGTCAGGAAGCACGGAGCGCTCTCGACACTCGACGCCCTCGCCCTGTTTCGCGCGCTCGCCTCGGCGCTCCAAGCCCTGGCCAAGGCCTCGCTTGTACACCGCGACGTTAAGCCCGCGAACATTATCCTCCGACGAGGAGCGCCTGCTGACCCGGTGCTGGTCGATTTTGGGCTCGCCAAGCGCTCGCACGACCGCTCCGTGACCGCCAAGACCACCTTCCTGGGAACGATCGGCTACATGGCGCCTGAGATCTTCCTCGGGCAAGAAGCGAACGCGCGCAGCGACTTGTTCTCACTCGGCCTCGTGCTGCGCTACGCCCTGACCGGCGAGGAGCTCTACCCACAGCTGCAAGGAGTGGCCCTGATGCTCCGCATGGCGCGGGGCGGAATTCCGATTCCGACCTGCGAGGCGCCGTGGATCGAGGAGATCTTGCGCAGCCTGCTCGCGAGCGATCCCGCCAAGCGCCCCGACTCCTCCCAAGCCGTCCTCAGCCTGCTCGCCGAGGCGGGCGTCGGCTCCCTATGAGCGACGCGCCCCTGCCTCGTCTCCGAGGGTACGAGGTCCTCAAGGACCTCGGCCCGAGTCGCTTGGGTCGAGCCTATCGGGCGAAGCACCTCGTCCTCGGCCGCGTCGTCCTGGTCAAGATCCTCGACCCAGACCTGATCAGCGATCCCGAGGAGCGGCAGCGCTTCCTCCGGGGCGCGGCCGCGACGGTCAAGCTGCGCCATGAGAACGTCGTCAGCCTATACGCATTCGAGACCGACCCCGAGACAGGTCGCGAGTTCGTCGCGCTCGAGTTCGTCGAGGGATCGTCCCTCGAGGATGTCCTCGCGCAGGGTCCCCTCGAGGAGACCCGAGCCCTCGCGATCGCGATTGGGCTCGCCCGCGCCCTCGCGTGCTTGGAGGAGCACGGCTACGTCCACCGCTACCTCACGCCGCACACGGTCTTGTTGACGGAGCGCGGCTCGCCCAAGCTGAGCGACCTCGGCCTGGTCAAGCCAGCCTACGACCGGCACCTGACCGGGCCCAACAAGATCCTCGGGAGTGAGAACTACATGGCGCCCGAGCAGGCGCTCGGCCTCCCGTTGGACTCCCGGGCGGACCTCTTTTCGCTAGGCGTCCTGCTCTTCGAAATGCTCACCGGCCGGCTCCCTCCTCGCCCACCCGAAGTGCCCGACCCGCGTCTGATCGCGTCGATCACGGACGTCTCCGCGAAGCTGGTCCTGCGGCTCTGCGCGCAGGCTCCGGCGGGGCGCTTCCCCAGCGCCCGCGAGGCGCTCGAGGCCCTCGAAGGAGTCGCGGCCAGCGTGACCGCCCTCAACCCCGCTCAGACGGCCGACCTCGCTCGCTTCCTGCTCGAGAGCCGCCCCGCCTGGCGCAGCCCCCGCCTCCGCGTTCACGTCCAGCTCCCCGACAAGAAGCCAAGAGAGCGCCTCCTCGAAGGCGAGACGATCACGGTCGGACGCGCCCCAGGCTGCGAGCTTCGACTGGACACGCAGTTCGTCTCCCGTCGACATGCACAGTTCCAGTGGCAGGGAGAGGTCCTCTGGCTCCTGCCCCTCTCCAAGACGAACGCCACGGCCGTCAACGGTCGGGAGATCACCTCGCCCGTCCCGGTCCACCCCGGCGACGAGATCGGCCTCTCGGAGCGGGCGATCGTGCGAATCGACTGGACGCCCTCGGAGAAGAGCGCGAAGGCTAAGCGCCCAGACTCCCACCACGACATCTCCGCGCTCCTTGGGTTGGAGGCTAAACAAGTCGCCAAGGACGGCGCGACGCAGAGCGTCGTGATGCCTCCCGCCGGAGAACACAGCCACCCCAAGCCTGCCAGACCGCGGCTCGTGAGGCTCGACACCCGGGAGTCACTCCCCCTCTCACCGCTCGTTCAGGCCGGCAGCTCGACGAGCTGTCCGCTGCGGCTTCCCCCCGAGGCGCCTCGCAAGGCGCTGGTCGTGTTCGCGACGCCCGAGGGCGTGTGGCTCCTGAACGTCTGCCCAGACGCCGGCGCAGTCCACGTCAACGCCGAACCAATCAGCGACAAGGCCAAGCTGCAAGCCGGCGACACGATCGCGCTCTACGGAGTCGAACTCAAACTCAGGACCGACTAGTCGCTCGAGGGCGGAGCGCAGCTCCGATCCAGAATCCTGCGGATCGTGGCGGCGAGCTCGCGGGGCGCGAGCGGCTTGCGCATGTATCCCGAGAGGCCGAGCTCGGCGAAGTTCTCCGCGCTGACCGTCTCGGAGAACCCCGTGATCAGCAGCACCGGCAGCCCTGGATGCACGGCGTGGACTTCGTGGGCGAGCTGAGTCCCGGTCAGGTGAGGCATCGTCTGATCGGTGATCAAGAGGTCGAACTGCCCGCCCTCGCGGATCGCGACCAGGGCCTCGACGCTGTTGGTCTTGGCGGTGACCTCATATCCCTGGAGCTCGAGCAGCTCCTTGCCCATAGCCGCGATCTCTGGGTCGTCGTCGACGAACAAGATCTCCTCGGAGCCCCGGCGGGCGGCAGCCGGCGGCTCCGCCCTCGTGCCCTCGGAGGTGAGGGCGCAAGGAAGATGAACCGTGAAGGTGCTCCCCACCCCGAGCTCGCTCTCGGCGCTGATCGCTCCCCCGGCTTCCTCGAAGATCCCCCGGGCCTCTGCCAAGCCCAAGCCCGTCCCCTCACCCTGGGGTTTGGTCGTGAAGAAGGGATCGAAGGCGTGGTCGAGGACCTCTGGCTCCATCCCGCAGCCGGTGTCAGAGACGACGACCCGCACATAGCGGCCGGCGGACATTTCGGGGTGCACACGGACGGCAGCCCCCGTGTCGAAGTCCACGTGGCTGGCCTGCACCTTGAGCACTCCATCCCCACCCTCGAACGCGTGGTAAGCGTTGGTGTAGAGGTTCAACAGCGACTGGTGAACCTGAGCTGGGTTCACGACGGCGGTCAGGGCGGCCTCGCCCACTTCGCAGCTGATCTCGACGTTGCTCGGGAAGAGGGAGCGGACCAGCTTGAGGCTCTCCTTGATCACGAGCCTCAGATCGACCTGCTCGTCCCCTGGACTGACCTGGCGACTGAAGGCCAAGATCTGTGCGATCAACTGACGGGCCCGCTCGGCTGCGCGCTCGGCGTGATCGACATAGCGCTGCGCCTGGGGGTTGGGAGAGGCCGAGCGAATCAAGTCGAGGTAGCCAAAGATCGGCGTCAGGATGTTGTTGAACTCGTGCGCCATCCCTCCCGCGAGCACGCCGAGGGATTCGAACCGCTGAGACTGGCGAAGACTCTTGCGCAGCTCTTCGTACTGGGTCAGGTCCTCGTGCGTCGAGGCGTAGTGGGAGATCTCTCCCGTCTCGGGGTGGCGAATCGGCGTGATCGTCGCCTTGACCGAGTAGATCGAGCCGTCCTTGCGCTTGTTGTCAAAGCGCCCAACCCACTCCTGGCCGCCGCGAATCGTCTCCCACAGGTTCTCGTGAAAGCTCTCCGACTGCCGATCGGACCTGACCAACTCCACGCTCTGCCCAGTCAACTCGTCAGGCGTGTAGCCCGAGAGTCCACAGAAGTGGGGATTGACGTAGAGGACGATCCCCTCGAGGTCGGTCCACACCATCCCGACGGGAGATTGCTCCAAGACGCTCGTCAAGAGATAGTCGGGAAAAGTCACCTGGCAAATGGTAACAACCACCCAGAGCCCAAACGACCCCCTACGGAAAGGAGTGCACCTCAATGACCAGCCTCGTCGCTCTGGTGGAGGACGACCCAGACACAGAGGAGCGGGTCTGCGACCTCCTCCGCGCGCGCGGCTACAGAGTGGAGGCCTATCGAAAGTTCGACCAGGCCTTCGAGTCTTTGGCCGACTCGCCCCCCGACCTCCTCGTGACTGAGATCGACCTCCCCGGCGGGAGCGGCTTGGAGTTCATAGCGCGCCTGCGCTCCTTCCACTCCCAGGACTCGTTCGCTACGCTTGTTTTGTCCCGCCTGGACACTGAGTCGGACATTCTGCGGGCCTATGCCGCCGGAGCAGACGACTTTCTGAGCAAGCCCTTCGCCGACGACGAGTTCCTCGCCAAGTGCACGGTCCTCCTGACGCGCCCGCGCCCGCGCGCCGAGGCCGCCCCGCCCCTCTCCTCAGGAGAGGAGGGGCTCCTCTTCGGGCGCTACCTCCAGCTGGGCACCCTCGGCAAAGGCGCCTACGGGACCGTCTACCGGGCGAAGGACATGAAGAGCGGTCGGGTCGTCGCGCTCAAGATTCTCGAGGAGGAGAAAGGCCGCCAGGAGGAGAACCGCTACCGCTTCTTGCGCGAGACCTATGCGCTCTCGACGATCAAGCACCCGCACGTGGTCTCAGTCCTCGACTTGGGTTCGTCGGAGGGCCACCTCCATTGCGCGATGGACTGCATTGAGGGAATGAGCCTGTCAGCGGTCATTCGCGGCCGAGGCGCAATCTCGGAGGGAGAGCTCCTCTCCCTGCTGAGTCCGGTGGCGTCTGCGCTCTCGGCGGTTCACGAGCAGAACCTCGTGCACCGCGACCTCAAGCCAGCCAACATCATGCTGCGCCAAGCCAGAGTCGAAGACCCGGTCTTGATCGACTTTGGGTTGACGAAGCAGAACATGGACCGCGGCGTGACCGACCCCCAGATAATCTTGGGGACCGCTGGCTACATTCCGCCCGAGGTGTATGCGGGCGGAGACTTCCGTCCCTGCGGCGACCTATTCTCGCTCGGGATGGTCGCTCGGTTCGCCCTCTTTGGTGACCCCTGGTTCGGGCTCGACGCCTATGAAATCATGAATCGAATGTTGGACGAGGGGCGAGTCCACGTCCCCCCAATGGAGAACGAAGGCCTCCGAGAGGTGATCCTCCGCCTGCTCGAGCCTAAGCCGCAGGATCGCTTCCAGACCGCCGCGGAGGTAGCGGCCGCCCTGACCAAGTTAACCGCCGCCGCGGAGCCTCTCGGGCTCGGAGCAGAGGGCGAGGCCGAGAGATACTACGAGCCGACAAGGGCCGTGCGCAGAGGCCCAAAGGGGAGAGCGGATGCGGCTGAGTGAGTTCGTTTGAGGGAGCTGTCGCTCAAGCGACAGCTCCCTCTGGAATCCCTCTCTGCCTTGAATTCTTCGCTCTCGTGCCACTCGCCCCGCAATGGTTCAGCTCCGGTTTTCGGAGGCCGCTCCCGCTGGGTGGATTGGGTCATCAAGGTTGATGACTATCGCCAGCTAGCGACCTCGCTACCCTAGCTGACCTCTAGGAACCAGGAGGTCAGCTAGGTGGGATTCGAGGTCCAGCCTCCCCAGAAGGGTGAGGTCTCCGTCCGGTTCGCCACCCACCCCCAAGGAGATTCGCTCTGCACAAGCAACTTGAGGCGTCAACTCGCGCTCTGTGACGACCCGCAAAGCCTCCAGCAAGAGCGAGCGCGCCAAACTTGAGACCGCGAACTCGGCCTCCCTTGGGTGTAAGCTCAGGGCCTCCCTTGGGTGTAAGCTCAGAGAGGGTCAGAGAGGGGGAGCAGGCATGGCCGGTGCTCGCGCACAACCCAGCGTAGGCGGGCGGCGGAGGTTCCTCCTCCTCAGTCTCATCATGGTCGCCGCTTGCTTGCTCGCCGTGGGGGTAGTGACAACTGTTCTCTACCGCCACGAACTCGACGAGCACAGAGAGCATCTGCAACACAGCGCGCGGAGCCAGGCCCGCCTGGTCGATGCGATCGCGCGTTTCGACCGCGAGACCGCCACCCGCCTCCCCCAGACCGACCCTCCCTACGATCCTGCTAAGTCGGCGCCGAAGAACAACTTCGCGTTTCGCTTGTCCTCGACGCCGCAGGCTGCG